>NZ_JAOSHO010000200.1 GCF_025917275.1 Pseudomonas agronomica
TCGGCAGCTCCTACAGGGCCATCAATTTTTCCAACTGCGCCGTGGTGTCCACCGCGCCCATGGTCCTGGCGGCGTCCAGTGCCGAGACGCCGTTGGCATCCTTGGCCTTGGGGTCGGCGCCTTTGCTGATCAGGTAATCGACGATTTCTACCCGGTTGAACATCGCCGCCATCATCAACGCCGTGCGGCCATCGAACGAGGAACCTTCCACTTGCGCGCCGCCGTCCACCAAGGCTGAAACCACCGCTAGGTCACCCTTGAACGCCGCCCCGGCAATCGGGCTCTGGCCGTTGTCGTTGCGGACTTCCGGATCAGCCTTGTGCTCCAGCAGGACTTTCACCGTCTCCACATGCCCGTGATACGCGGCCAGCATTAACAAGGTATCGCCCTTGTGATTGCGCAGGTTCGGCGGCAAGCCCTTGCTCAGCAGCGCGGCCATCATCGCGGCGTCGCCCTGGCGGGCAACGTTGAAGACCTGCTCGGCAAACTCCGCAGCCTCTTCCGGGGTCATCTGGCGGCTTGTATCGGACATGGAAACTCCATCGGTTCGTTGCAAAGCCGCTAGTTTCCCGAGGGACCCGGGGCCTGTCATCCCTTTTTTATCTGCAGCGGTCATAGCCAGAATCAATAGCGGTACTGTCCGCCCTGGATCCCTGTCGACAATTGCCGGTCCACACGCACATAGGTCGAGCTGTCAGGCAGCCAGGCGTAGATCGGCTCATCACCCGTGAGGCAGGGGTCAAAGGCCTCGGCCTTGAGACGGGTCTTCTGGTATTTGAAGGTGCCGGTGGTGTCCATCTTCACTTTGATGCGCAAGAACAGTGGCACCGCGTAAGCAGGCAGCTTGCATTGCAGAAACCGCAGCAGCTCGCTGAAGTCCAGGGTCGCCAGGGATTCGGCCGGCGTAATCGCGGCCATGCCGGCGCGGCCATTGGTGCCGTTGATCTCGACGCCATAGGCCACCGCCTCGGCAATTTGCGGATGTTGCAGCAGCACGTTCTCGACTTCGGTGGTGGAAACGTTTTCGCCTTTCCAGCGGTAGGTGTCGCCAAGGCGATCGACGAACTGCCCATGGCCGAAACCGATGTTGCGCAGCAGGTCACCGGTATTGAAGTAGCGATCGCCCGGGACGAACACGTCCCGGTAGATGATTTTCTCGGTCTTGGTCGGATCGGTGTAGCCGTCCAGTGGTGCCTTGTCATCAATGCGGGCCAAGAGCAGGCCCGGCTCACCCCTGGGAACTTTCTGCATGCGTCCCTGCAGGTTGCGCAATGGCGCGCCGCTGTCGTGGTCGTAGCGCACCAGCGCCCAGGCCATCAGGGAAAACCCGACGGTGTTGTCGAAGTTGAGGATATTGGTGAAGCCGATATTGCCGTCGCTGGCCGCATAAAGCTCACAGATGTGGTCAACGCCGAAACGAGTCTTGAACGCCGCCCACGCGCCGGGGCGCAGGCCGTTGCCGATCATCTTCGTCACGCGGTGCTCCCGGTCCGAGGCGCTGGCGGGCTGATCAACGAGATAACGGCACAACTCACCGACGTAACCCAGCGTCGTTGCCTGATACCGTCGCACGTCGCTCCAGAACTGGCTGGCGCTGAATTTGCGGCGCATGGCGAACCCCGAGGCACCGCATATCGCCGCGCCCCAGCACACACACAAGCCAGTGGCGTGATACAGCGGCAGCGTGCAATAGACGATGTCCTCAGGCTGCATGTCCAAGGCGATCAGGCCGAAACTGGTGGACGTGCGCATCCAGCGGCCATGGCGAAAGACCCCGGCCTTGGGCAGCCCGGTGGTGCCAGAGGTGTACAGATAGAAACAGGGATCATCGAAGAATACGTGCTGGCTGCTGGCCGGGTTATCACCCGGGTATTGCTCGCTTGCGCGCATCAGGTCGACGAATCCGGACGGCGCAGGGACGTTTTCCTGATCCGCCACCCACCAGGTTCGCCCGTGCGATAGCCCGATCCGGGCACGCACGTCGTCGAACGCCGCAACCCGTTCGTCCCCGACCACCACGGCCACCGGCGTGACCAACGCGAGGCTGTGGACCAGGGCATCGCCCGTCTGCGCGGTATTGATCATCGCACTGACCGCGCCAACCTTCGCCACCGCCAGCACGGTGACCAGCAGTTGTGGACGGTTCTCGATGAAAATCGCTACGCAATCGCCCTTCGCGACGCCTTGCGTCAACAAGTAACGGGCGATGCGATTGGCCTGCTCGTTGACCTGTGCATAACTCAGCACCGTGTCGCCGCACAGCAGCGCCGGGCCTTGGGGATTGCGTTGCGTGGCCTGTTCGAAGCACCAGCCCAGGCCGCAGGGCTGCGTCGGATCCTGGACGTTGGCGAGTTTCATGCCTTTGACAATGCGGGGAACCGCCCTGGCGATGGTGGGCAGCTTGCGCAGCATCATGCCCCAGGTAATGGCATCGCTGGGTCTACGACTCATGGGTGATCCTTCCCCGCTCGACCTCGTGGGCCGTGGTTCTTGTCATGGGCGTGTGCGGATTTCGGCTCGAAAGTACCCAGCCGTTTGACGGCTGTACATGCGGTTTTTGCAATGTTTTGTATCCGCTGCCCGGCACAGGCGAGGCGTGAGCGCGAGGACACGGTTTGGTTCCATAAATAATCGTCCGACCACGCAAAATGCAGGATGCACGATGGCCGTTCATGCAAGTTGCACGAAACCAAAAATACGGGATTTACGTATATCGTTGTTTTTAAAGGGTTTTTAAATTAATCAAATGCTGGCACAGACACTGCAACTACCCCTCCACGGTTTGCCACACCATGGAGCAATGAACGATGAATATGATTCAAGAGAAATTTGCATCGCTGTTTTCCAACTACGAAGTCACCACCCAGGCACGCCCGGATGGCGGCATCCTGCTGACCTTGCGCAACAGCGACGGCAAACTGTTCAAGCGCACGATTTCCTACGCGCAATTGCACGCCGGGGACCAGTTGTCCTGGGCCATCAGTGCGATTCGCCGCGACCTGGCTGAGCAAGCCAGCGAATTGCCGCCCGTGGCGATGCTGCAAAGCCAGCACCGCTTCGCGCTACCGACCTACCACAGCGCCTGACACGCTGTGTTGGGATCAGGCCTGGAACCTTACGGTTCCATGGCCTGATTTTTTTTGCCTGCCGTTCAGGCGCCGAACCGGGACGGCTCGATGTCCAAAAAGCTCGCCACGGTTTCGTGACCGGCCAGTTCACCACCTTCACGCGCCAGGCCACAGGTGGCCATCCCGGCGTCACGGGCCGCGTCCAGTTCCTGGACGATGTCCGACAGGAAAAGAATCTCCCCTGGCGCGATGCCCATCGCCTCGCTGATGCGCTGGTAGGACTGCGCCTCCCGCTTGGGCCCGGACGTGGTGTCGAAATAACCGCTGAACAACGGCGACAGGTCGCCCGCCTCGGAACAGCCAAAAATCAGCTTTTGCGCCTGGATCGAGCCCGAGGAATACACAAACAGCCGGTAGCCGTGCTGGTGCCAATCTTTCAGTGCCTGCACCGCATCCGGGTAGACATGACCTTTCAACTGCCCAGCTTGGTAGCCCTGCTCCCAGACCATGCCCTGCAACGCCTTGAGCGGCGTGGCCTTGCGGTCCTCGGCAATCCAGCCCAGCAGGATTGTGATGACCCGCTCCACATCGGCGTCCGGCTCATGGCTGTCGCGACGCACAGCGGCCAATTGTTCCGCCACGTCGGCGCGACCGGCGTTCTGCCGGACGAAATCCGGCAGGTGCTCGGCGGCATAGGGAAACAACACGTCGAAGACAAAACTCACCGCGCTGGTGGTGCCTTCGATGTCGGTGAGGATGGCTTTGATCGTCACGAAGTCAGTCCTCCAGGCGCGGGAAGCGGCTGGCGATGTCGTCGCCGGTGAACTTGGCGACCCAGCCTTCCGGGTTGTTGAACAGGCGAATGGCAACGAAATGCGGGTGTTCACCCATGTCGAACCAGTGCGGCGTACCGGCCGGCACGGAAATAAGGTCGTTCTTTTCGCACAGGACCGCGTAGACATAATCGTCGATGTGCAAGGTAAACAGCCCACGGCCGGCAACGAAAAATCGCACTTCGTCCTCGCCGTGCCGATGTTCATCAAGGAACTTGGCGCGAAGTTCGGCTTTCTGTGGATGGTCGCTGTTGAGGCTGATGACATCGACCGTGACGTAGCCGCGCTCGGTCATCAGCCTGTCGATCTGGGTCTTGTAGGCGGCGATCACTTCATCCTGGCTGGCGCCGGGCTGGATTTTCGTCGCGGCTTCCCAACGGTCGAACCGCACGCCTTTTTCGGCCAGGGTCGAGGCGATGTCCTCGAAGTGGGTCAGGACCTTGTTCGGAATTTCGGGACTCGAAACGTGGTAGACGGACAGGCTGCTCATGGCAATGGCTCCAGCAATTATCGGTTCAGGAGTGCGCGGGTCTTGAGCTCGCACTCGAACAGGAATTCAAACGCTTCGATCTGGCGCAACGCATCGTTCATGCCCGGCCCCCAGGTGTACAGGCCGTGGCCACGAATCAAGTAGCCGACGCAATCGGGATGCGCGTCCAGCCAGGGTTGGACCTTCGCCGCCAGGCGCGTGATGTCCTGGTCGTTGTCGAATATCGGCACGCGGACGCAGGACTCATGGGTCGTGACGCCGCTGAAGGCTTTTTGCAGTTCATAGTCTTCAAAGTCAATGAACGCTTCGCCGGTCAGGCGCGACAGCACCGTGGCGTTCACCGAATGGGTGTGCAACACCGCACCGATCTGCGGACGCCAGCGATACAACTGGGTGTGCAGCAGGGTTTCGGCCGACGGTTTCTTGCCTGGCTCCAGGCTGTTGCCATCCAGGTCGGTGGCGAGCACATCGTCGATGCACAACTGTCCCTTGTGCTTGCCCGACACGGTGAGCAAGGCCTGGTCAGCGGACAACCGGGTCGAATAGTTGCTGCTGGTGGCCGGCGACCAACCGCGACCGTATAAAAAACGCCCGGCGTCGATGATCTGCTGGGCGAGCTGTTCACGGGTAAGGCTCATGGCCTGTCCTCTTGCATGCGTGTGGCAATGATAACGGCTGCAGCGAAGGCTGCGAGGCTGGCGATGCTGAATGTCCAACCGGCGCCCAAGGCATTCCAGCTGTAGCCGGAATACAGTGCGCCCAACGCCCCGCCGGTCCCGGCCAGCGCGGCGTACAGCGCCTGTCCCTGGCCTTGCTGGCGCGGGCCGAAACTACGTTGCACGAAATGGATGGCAGCGGCGTGAAAGCTGCCGAACGTCGCCGCGTGCAGCACCTGGGCAAACAACAACACCCAAAGAAACTCGGCCAGCGACCCCAGCAGCAACCAGCGCAGCGCAGCCAGCAGGAAACTCGCCATCAGCACCCGGCGCACGGAAAACCGCGCCAGGATCCGGCTCATGAACAGGAACACCAGCACTTCGGCCACCACGCCGACGGCCCAGAGCACGCCGATCAATCCACGGCTGTAGCCCAGGCGCTCCAAGTGCAACGTCAGGAAGGTGTAATACGGCCCATGGCTCATCTGCATCAGGCCGACGCAGGCATAGAACGCCAGCACCCCCGGGTTGCGCAATTGCCGCAGGAAACCGTCCCCGGCCACGCGCGGCCCCTGCACCGGCTGGGCGTTGGGTACCCAAAAGCTGCTGAGTACAATGCCACCCATGATCAAGGCCAGGGCGACGGGATAAATGTCCAGGCTCAGCCATTGGAACAAGCGGCCAAGGACCACCACGGTAATGATGAAACCGATGGAGCCCCACAGGCGGATCTGGCTGTAGCGCGAGGCTTGCCCGCTCAAGTGGGCCAGGGTGATGACTTCGAACTGCGGCAGCACCGCGTGCCAGAAGAACGCATGCAGCGCCATGACCATCGCCAGCCAGGCGTAGCTCTTGTCGATGAAGATCAGCGAGAAGCTCAGCAGCGTGCAGATCGCACCGAACCGCACGATCGCCAGGCGCCGGCCGGTGTAGTCCCCCAGCCAACCCCAGAGGTTGGGCGCCACGCAGCGCATCAGCATGGGGATCGCCACCAGTTCGCCAATACGTGCCGCGTTGAACCCCAGGTGATCGAAGTACAGCGCCAGGAACGGCGCGGTCGAACCGAGCAACGCGAAATAGAACAGGTAAAAACTGGAAAGCCGCCAGTACGGCAACGCCGCCATGGTCGTCAGGCCACGGCGGTCGGCAGGCCAGCCATCAAAGCTGACCCAGCACCGGCGTGCCGACTCTGACGCCGGCGTTCTGGCCGCGATGGCGCAACAGATGATCCATCAGCACGATCGCCATCATCGCTTCGGCGATCGGCGTGGCGCGGATGCCCACGCAGGGGTCATGGCGGCCCTTGGTGATGACGTCGACCGGGTTGCCATGAACGTCGATGGAGCGTCCCGGCGTGGTGATGCTGGACGTCGGCTTCAACGCCAGGTGCGCGACGATCGGCTGGCCCGAGGAGATGCCGCCGAGGATGCCGCCGGCATTGTTGCTGAGGAAACCTTGCGGGGTCAGTTCATCACGGTGTTCAGTGCCGCGCTGGGCCACACAGGCGAAACCGGCGCCGATCTCCACGCCCTTCACCGCGTTGATGCTCATCAGTGCGTGGGCCAGTTCGGCGTCGAGGCGGTCGAAGATCGGCTCGCCCAGGCCAGGCATCACGCCTTCGGCGACCACGGTGATCTTCGCGCCGACCGAATCCTGGTCCCGGCGCAACTGGTCCATGTAGGCCTCCAGCTCCGGCACTTTGTCCGGGTCGGGGCTGAAGAAGGCGTTCTGCTCCACCGAATCCCAGGTCTTGAACGGGATTTCGATCGGGCCCAACTGGCTCATGTAGCCACGGATGACGATGCCCTGGCTGGCCAGGTATTTCTTGGCAATCGCCCCGGCCGCCACGCGCATCGCGGTTTCCCGGGCCGAACTGCGCCCGCCGCCGCGATAGTCGCGCTCGCCGTATTTGTGGTGGTAGGTGTAGTCGGCGTGGGCCGGGCGGAACAGGTCCTTGATGGCCGAGTAGTCCTTGGACTTCTGGTCGGTATTGCGGATCAGCAGCCCGATGGCGCAGCCGGTGGTGCGCCCTTCGAACACGCCGGAAAGGATTTCGACTTCATCGGCTTCCTGGCGCTGGGTGGTGTGGCGGCTGGTGCCGGGCTTGCGGCGGTCCAGGTCACGCTGCAGATCTTCCAGGGAAATCTCCAGGCCCGGCGGGCAGCCGTCGACAATGGCGACCAACGCCGGGCCATGGCTTTCGCCCGCGGTGGTGACGGTGAACAGCTTGCCGTAGGTATTGCCGGACATGCAGGGCGCTCCGTGAAATCGCTGAGAGTCGAGATGGGCGCCAGTATACGCAGGCTCCCCAAGTAGTTCATCCTCGAACCTTATCGGTGCCCGCCAGTCCAACCGGCACCTTCGTAACTAATGGCGTCATGATGTTAAGAGCGTTTGCCTTGAGCCTTACCCTGCTGACCGGCCTGCTTTCTGGCTTCGCCCAGGCCACCGTGCTGCAACGCCCCATCAGTCTCGACACGGGCAACGGTGAACTTTTCGGCTCCCTGCTGCTGCCAAAGTCCGACACGCCGGTGCCCGTAGTCCTGATCATTTCTGGCTCAGGTCCTACGGATCGTGACGGAAACAACCCCGAGGGCGGGCGCAACGACAGCCTCAAGCGCCTGGCCTGGGTACTGGCCAAGCACAACATCGCCAGCGTGCGCTACGACAAGCGCGGCGTGGCCGCCAGCCTTGCGGCGACACCGGACGAGCGCAACCTGAGCGTCGAAGCGTACGTCGCCGATGCCGTGGCCTGGAGCCACAAGCTGAGCGCCGACCCGCGACTGGGCCCGTTGATTCTGCTGGGCCACAGCGAAGGTGCCCTGATCGCCAGCCTCGCCGCGCCCCAGGCCAACGCGGCGGCGGTTATTTCGGTGGCCGGCAGCGCCCGTCCCATCGACCAGGTCTTGCGCCAGCAACTCAGCGCCCGCCTGCCACCACCGCTAATGCTGCGCAGCAACGAATTGCTCGACAGTCTCAAGGCCGGCCGCCCCGACGCGAATGTTCCTGCGCAGTTGCAAGTGATCTTCCGGCCCAGCGTGCAGCCCTACCTGATTTCGCTGTTCCGCCAGGACCCGGCCCAGGCGTTCGCGGCGCTGAAGATGCCGGCCTTGATCATCCAGGGTAGCCACGACATCCAGGTCAGCGTCGACGACGCCAGACAGTTGAAAGCCGCCAAGCCCGACGCCGAACTCGCGCTTATCGAGGGCATGAATCACGTAATGCGCATCGTGCCCAACGATGTGAAGCGGCAATTGGCTTCGTATAAGGATCCCAACCTACCGCTGGCAGCCGAACTCAGCGGGCACATCCTGACTTTTATTGGCACGTTGGCCGCCCGTTAAGCGGGTTTAGTGGCCTATAGCCCTCCAGTCTTGGCAAATCCGGCCGATAAACCGGTGTCGGACAGCGCAACAGCTGCCGACAAGCCGGCCAGGACAGGATTTTGCCGTTATGACTGAAACTGAAACTTCACCCGACACCGCCGCCGAAACGGCCGCCACAGCCGCGGCGGAACTGCCTTGGGCGGACGTGCAGGCCGAGCACCACAAAATGCTCCGGCTGGCCCCGCTCAAGACCGATCGCGCCACTGGCGTGCGGCCCCTGCGGTTTGTCGAGTTCAGCTATGCCGAACGCCATAGCAAGGAACGCAGCTTGCTGCGCATGAGCATTCAGTTGCCGGGCCAGCGGGTGCGCAAGGAACAGAACCACCTCGACGTCTGGGCCGACCACGTCGAGAAACGCCTGTTTTTCTCGCCTGACAGTTTGCAGGTCGAACCCTTGAACCGCGGCATTGGCCGCTTCCTTGCCGCCCAGGGCATCACCTGGGCCAAGAAGCGTTGGTCGAGCTATCGGGTTGACGGCACCGACCTG
>NZ_JAOSHO010000201.1 GCF_025917275.1 Pseudomonas agronomica
CAGAGCCGAGCGGGAGCAGGGCCGGTGCCGTTCGCTCATCCATTTGTGCCCTGTTGGTATTCCCGGGGCGTGCAACCGAACTCCCGACGAAACACCGTGTGCAGGTACTGCGCCGACTTGAAGCCGCAATTGCGGGCGATATCGGCGATCGCCGAATCGGTGTTTTCCAAGCCGCTGGCCGCCGCCTTCAGTTTGAAACGCAGGATTTCGTCGTGGACGCTGCACCCACGCGCCTTGCGAAAATGCGCTTCCAGGGATGAACGCGACACACCGACATACGCCGCCACCTGGGCGGTCTTGATGCCCTGGCAGGCGTATTGGCGGATGAACAACAGGGCCTGCATGACATAAGGATTGCCCAGCGGCTGGTGCAAGCTCGACGCCTGCACGTTGATCGCCTCCGGCGGGATCAGCACTTGCGTGCCCGTGGACGGCATCCCATGCAGCATCTGGTGGAGCAGTCGCGCGGCGGTCCGGCCCATGGTTTCGGTGCCCTGCACCACCGAGCTCAGCGGTACCCGGGTCAGGCTGCGGGTCAACGGATCGTTGTCGATGCCGATCAATGCCACCTGCTCCGGCACGGCGATGCCGGCGGTCAGGCAAGCCTGCAACAACTGCCGGGCCCGCGCGTCGCTGACGGCGATGATGCCGATGGGTTTGGGCAGGCTTTGCAGCCAGGCGATCTGCTGCTCGACGGCGCTGTCCCACAGTGGCGCACTGGTGCCCATGCCGCGATAGACCTCGGCCTGCAGGCCATCGCGCTGCATCAATCGGCGAAAGGCTTTCTCCCGTTCCTGGGCCCAGCGATTGGCTTGGGATTCCGGCAGGCTGAAGCAGGCGAATCGCGTCAAACCGGCTTCGATCAGGTGCTCGTAGGCCAACTTGATCAGCGCATGGTTGTCCGTGGCGACATAGGGAATGCCCTTGGGATAAGCGCGCTCGTCCTGGTACGAGCCGCCCACCGCCACCACCGGCATCTTGATCCCGGCCAGCGCCTCGCCAATCAGTGGGTCGTCGAAATCGGCAATGATCCCGTCGCCCTGCCAGCGCTCGATCCCTTTCAACCGACAGAGAAAATCTTCCTCGAGAAACAGGTCCCAGGACGCGCGGGTACTGCTCAAGTAGTTACCGATGCCGCTGATGATGCCACGGTCGTAGATCTTGCTGCCGTTGAACAACAGGGCGATGCGGTGGACGGGCGGGACTATTTTCATTGTGTGAACCCTGGGCCGGTGGACAGAGACTAGGCGTGCGAGCGGCGAATCTCAATACTCAAAATCGAACTGTCCTTTGGTGATTTTCATAATCAGCAGGCCCAGGGCCGGCGTTAGTATCAGGGCACCGCCAAGAATAAAAAGGAAACCGTCCATGCCGTACTTCCCCAATGTCCAGCCCATTCGCTTCGAGGGCCCAGGCAGCGACTCACCGCTCGCCTTCCGTCATTACGATGCCGACAAGATCGTGCTAGGCAAACCCATGCGCGAACACCTGCGCATGGCTGTCTGCTACTGGCACACATTCGTCTGGCCAGGGTCCGATGTGTTTGGTGCCGGCACGTTCAAGCGCCCCTGGCAGCACGCCGGCGATCCGATGGAGCTGGCGATCGGCAAGGCTGAGGCGGCATTCGAGTTTTTCTCCAAGCTGGGCATTGATTACTACTGCTTCCACGACACCGATGTCGCGCCGGAAGGCCAATCGCTCAAGGAATACCGCAACCATTTCGCGCAGATGATCGATCACCTTGAGCGTCACCAGGAACAGACCGGGATCAAGCTGCTCTGGGGCACCGCCAACTGCTTCAGCAACCCGCGTTTCGCCGCCGGCGCCGCCAGCAACCCGGACCCGCAGGTCTTCGCCTGTGCCGCCGCGCAGGTGTTCAGCGCCATGAACGCCACCCAACGGCTCAAGGGTTCCAACTACGTGCTGTGGGGCGGTCGCGAAGGTTATGAAACCCTGCTCAATACCGATCTCAAGCGTGAGCGGGAACAGCTGGGCCGGTTCATGCGCATGGTGGTCGAGCACAAATACAAGATCGGCTTCACGGGCGACCTGCTGATCGAGCCCAAGCCCCAGGAGCCGACCAAGCATCAGTACGATTACGACACCGCCACGGTGTTCGGCTTCCTGCAGCAGTTCGGCCTGGAGAAGGAGATCAAGGTCAACATCGAGGCCAACCACGCGACCCTGGCCGGACACAGTTTCCACCATGAAATCGCCACGGCGGTCTCCCTGGGGATCTTCGGCAGCATCGACGCCAACCGGGGCGATCCGCAGAACGGCTGGGACACTGACCAGTTCCCCAACAGCGTCGAGGAAATGACCCTGGCCACTTATGAAATCCTCAAGGCCGGGGGCTTCGGCAACGGCGGCTTCAACTTCGATTCCAAGGTCCGTCGCCAGAGCGTCGACGGTGTCGATCTGTTCCACGGCCACGTCGCGGCCATGGACGTGCTCGCCCTGTCCCTGGAGCGCGCAGCCGCCATGGTGCAGGACGATCAGTTGCAGAAATTCAAGGACCAGCGCTACGCCGGCTGGCAGCAGCCGTTCGGCAAGGCCTTGCTCGCGGGTGACTACAGTCTCGAATCCCTGGCCGAACACGCATTCACCAACGAGCTGAATCCGCAAGCGGTGAGCGGTCGGCAGGAGATGCTCGAAAACGTCGTCAATCGCTTCATCTACTCATGACAGCGGACGATTTTGCGGGCACGGGGTGGCTGTTACATTCGCGCGACAAATCTGTGCCCGCAACGCCAAGCAACGCTCTACAGTTCTACCGGCATCACGTTCATCGTCAGGCAGTGTCTTTCAAAAAACAATAAAAGGACGCACCACCATGAAAACATTCAAACGTACCCTGCTCGCCGGCGCGCTCGCCCTCCTGTCGCTTCCCGTCATGGCCGACGCCGCCCACCCGAAAATCGGTTTTTCCATCGATGACCTTCGCCTGGAACGCTGGTCGCGAGACCGCGATTACTTCGTCGCGGCGGCGGAAAAACTCGACGCCAAGGTCTTCGTGCAATCGGCGGACGCCAACGAGCAGAAGCAGATTTCCCAGATCGAGAACCTGATTTCCCGTGGCGTCGACGTGATCGTCATCGTGCCGTTCAACGCCACCGTGCTGACCAATGCCGTCGCTGAAGCCAAGAAGGCCGGGATCAAGGTCGTGTCCTACGACCGGCTGATTCTCAACGCCGACATCGATGCCTATATCTCCTTCGATAACGAAAAAGTCGGCGAGATGCAGGCCGGCGGTGTGTTGAAGGCAGCGCCCAAGGGCAACTATTTCCTGCTGGGCGGCGCGCCGACCGACAACAATGCGAAGATCCTGCGCGAAGGCCAGATGAAGGTGCTGCAACCGGCCATCGACAAGGGCGACATCAAGATTGTCGGCCAGCAGTGGGTGAAGGAATGGAACCCCACCGAAGCCCTGAGCATCGTGGAAAACGCCCTGACCCGGAACAACAACAAGATCGATGGCATCGTCGCCTCCAACGACGCCACCGCCGGCGGTGCGATCCAGGCCCTGGCCGCGCAGAAGATGGCCGGCAAGGTGCCAATCTCCGGGCAGGACGCCGACCTGGCGGCGGTCAAGCGCGTGCTCGACGGCACCCAGACCATGACGGTCTACAAGCCGCTGAAACTGATCGCCTCTGAAGCCGCCAAGCTCTCGGTGCAACTGGCGCGTAACGAGAAACCCACCTACAGCTCGCAGTACGACAACGGCAATAAAAAGGTCGACACCATCCTGCTCACGCCTACTGCGCTGACCAAGGACAACATCGACCTGCTGGAAAAGGACGGGTTCTACACCAAGGCGCAGATCGCCGGGCAGTGACCTGACCAGGCAATCAAACGAAAAACTGTGGGAGCGAGCTTGCTCGCGATAGCGGCAGTACATCCAACATTGATGCAAGCTGAACCATCGCCATCGCGAGCAAGCTCGCTCCCACAAGTTCAGTGATGCCCGGAGCCTTTTTATACGAGCCCTCGCCATGTCCGAATACCTGCTGCAAATGAACGGCATCGTCAAGACCTTCGGCGGTGTCAAAGCCCTCAACGGCATCGACATCAAGGTCAGGCCGGGGGAATGCGTCGGCCTCTGCGGCGAGAACGGTGCCGGCAAATCCACCTTGATGAAAGTCCTCTCGGCGGTCTATCCCTACGGTACCTGGGAGGGTGAAATCCTCTGGGACGGCCAGCCGCTGAAGGCGCAATCGATCAGCGAAACCGAGGCCGCCGGGATCGTGATCATCCATCAGGAATTGACCCTGGTCCCCGACCTGTCGGTGGCCGAAAACATCTTCATGGGCCACGAACTGACATTGCCCGGCGGACGCATGAACTACCCGGCGATGATCCGCCGCGCCGAAGCCTTGATGCGTGAACTCAAGGTGCCGGACATGAACGTCTCGCTGCCGGTCTCGCAGTACGGCGGTGGCTACCAGCAATTGGTGGAAATCGCCAAGGCCCTGAACAAACAGGCGCGCCTGCTGATCCTCGACGAGCCCTCCTCGGCCCTGACTCGTTCGGAAATCGAAGTGCTGCTGGACATCATCCGTGAGCTCAAGGCCAAGGGCGTGGCGTGCGTCTACATTTCCCACAAGCTCGACGAAGTGGCCGCCGTGTGCGACACCATCTCGGTGATCCGCGACGGCAAACACATCGCCACCACCGCCATGGCCGACATGGACATTCCGAAGATCATCACGCAAATGGTCGGGCGGGAAATGAGCAACCTCTACCCCACCGAACCCCATGAAATCGGCGAGGTGATCTTCGAGGCGCGCCACGTCACCTGCTACGACGTCGACAACCCCAGGCGCAAACGGGTCGATGACATTTCGTTCGTGCTCAAGCGCGGCGAAATCCTCGGCATCGCGGGGTTGGTCGGCGCCGGCCGCACTGAGCTGGTGTCAGCGCTGTTCGGTGCCTACCCCGGTCGCCACGAGGAGGAAGTCTGGCTGGAAGGGCAGCGTATCGACAGCAGCACGCCGCTCAAGTCGATCCGCGCCGGCTTGTGCATGGTCCCCGAGGACCGCAAGCGCCAAGGCATCATCCCAGACCTCGGCGTCGGCCAGAACATCACCCTGGCGGTGCTGGAGAACTTCTCGAAGATGACCCGCATCGACGCCGAAGCCGAACTGGGCAGCATCGACCGGGAAATTTCGCGCATGCACCTCAAGACCGCGAGCCCATTCCTGCCAATCACCAGCCTTTCCGGTGGCAACCAGCAGAAAGCCGTGTTGGCGAAGATGCTCCTGACCAAGCCCCGGGTATTGATTCTCGACGAGCCCACCCGAGGCGTGGACGTCGGCGCCAAGTACGAGATCTACAAGCTGATGGGCGCGCTGGCGGCCGAAGGCGTGTCGATCATCATGGTCTCCTCGGAGCTGGCCGAAGTGCTTGGGGTGTCCGACCGCGTGTTGGTGATCGGCGAGGGGCAACTGCGCGGCGATTTCATCAATCAGGAACTGACCCAGGAACAGGTGCTTGCCGCCGCGCTCAGCCATCCCGAAAGCAATAACAACAATGATCGGAAGTCCGCGTAGATGAATCAGGTCAAACAAGTCTTCACCCGCTACAAAATGCTCGCCCTGGTGATCGCCGTGGCGGTTATCTGGCTGTTCTTCAGTTGGCAGACCGAGGGCGGCTTCCTGACCCCGCGCAACCTCTCCAACCTGCTGCGGCAGATGTCCATCACCGGCATTCTTGCCTGCGGCATGGTGCTGGTGATCATCAGCGGCGAGATCGATTTGTCGGTGGGTTCATTGCTCGGTTTGCTGGGCGGGCTGGCGGCGATACTGGATGTGGTCTATCACATTCCGTTGCTGGCAAACCTGAGCCTGGTCGTCCTGTGCGGGCTGATGATCGGCCTGGCCAACGGCTACATGACCGCCTACCTGCGCATCCCTTCTTTCATCGTCGGCTTGGGCGGCATGCTGGCGTTTCGTGGGATCCTGCTGGGCATCACCGGCGGCACCACCATCGCCCCGGTGTCACCGGAGCTGGTGTATGTCGGCCAGGGTTATTTGCCCCACGCGGTCGGCACGGGCCTGGGCGTGTTGTTGTTCGCGCTGACGCTGTTCCTGACCTGGAAACAGCGCCGCAATCGCGCCCTCCACGGTCTGGCAGCTCATTCACTGGTGCGTGACGTGGTGCGGGTGGTGTTGATCGGCGCGGTGCTGGCCGGGTTCGTCTACACGCTCAACAGCTACGACGGGATTCCGGTTCCGGTCCTGCTCCTGCTGGTCCTGCTGGGGGTGTTCAGCTACGTGACCAGCCAGACCGTGTTCGGCCGGCGCGTCTACTCCGTGGGCAGCAATATGGAGGCCACGCGCCTGTCCGGGATCAACGTGCAGGCGGTGAAACTGTGGATTTTCGGCATCATGGGCGTGATGTGCGCCCTCGCCGGCATGGTCAACACCGCGCGCCTGGCCGCTGGCTCGCCCTCGGCCGGCAACATGGGCGAACTGGACGCCATCGCCGCCTGCTTCATCGGCGGCACGTCCATGCGCGGCGGTTCCGGCACGGTCTACGGCGCGCTGCTGGGGGCGCTGGTCATTACCAGCCTCGACAACGGCATGTCGATGCTCGACGTCGACAGCTACTGGCAGATGATCGTCAAGGGCAGCATCCTGGTCCTGGCCGTGTGGGTGGACGTCAGCACTCGCACCGCACGACGCTGATCCACTCCGATGCGGGGCGGCCAGGGATGGGCGCCCCGCTCGCCCGTCATGATTGGTCACAATCCGTGTGCAACGCCTTCACTCCTGGGCGCTTGATGGGATATCGGCAGTCAATATGCTGTGGGCAGACCCGCCAGGAATGAAGAAGAGCCTGCATGAACAGCCCCCGAACGCTTTATCAGAAGCACATCGACAGCCATACCGTATGCTCGCTGGATGACCAGGGCCACGTGCTGCTGTACATCGATCGCCAGGTCGCCAACGAATACACCAGCCCACAAGCCTTCAGCGGCCTGCGCGAAACCGGCCGCGCTGTCTGGCGGCCGAGCGCGACACTTGCAGTGGTCGATCACGTCAACCCGACGGCGCCCCAGCGTATCGCAGCCATGCCGGATGCCGGCGGCGCCCGGCAGGTGTCGTACTTCGCGGAAAACTGCCGCGACTTCGGCATCGAGCTGTTCGATGTGCTGGACAAACGCCAGGGCATCGAGCATGTCGTCGCCCCTGAGCAGGGTTTCATCCTGCCGGGCATGGTGGTGGCCGCGGGCGACAGCCACACCACCACCTACGGTGCGTTGGGGGCTTTTGGCTTCGGCATCGGCACGTCTGAAATCGAGCATTTACTGGCGACGCAGACGCTGGTCTACAAGCGCCTGAAAACCCTGCGCGTCACGGTCAACGGCACGCTCGGCGCAGGCGTAACCGCCAAGGACATCATCATGGCGCTGATTGGAAGAATCGGTGCCTCGGGCGCCACCGGCTATGCCATCGAGTTCACTGGCCCGGCGATCACCGCCCTGAGTGTCGAAGCCCGGATGACGATATGCAACATGGCCGTGGAAGCGGGCGCGAGGGGTGCGTTCATGGCACCGGATGACAAGGTCTTCGCCTACCTGCAAAGCAAACCGCGCGCGCCCCGTGGCGAGTTGTGGGAGCGGGCCGTGGCCAAATGGCGAGCGCTGCACAGCGATGCAGGTGCAGTCTTCGACCGGGAAGTGCTGCTTGATGTCGGTGCGCTGGAGCCCATGGTCACTTGGGGCACCAGCCCTGATCAGGCTGCAGCGATTGGCAGTCGTGTACCTGACCCTTCGGCAGAACCCGACCTGATCCTGCGCCAAGGCCTGCAGCGCGCGCTCGATTATATGGGCCTTGAGCCAGGCATGCCGCTCGCCGACGTGGTGATCAACCATGCCTTCATCGGCTCGTGCACCAATGCGCGGATCGAAGATTTGCGCGATGCGGCACGGGTCGTACAGGGCAAGCACGTTGCCGCCCACGTGCGGGCGATGATCGTGCCCGGCTCGACCTTGGTCCGTGAGCAGGCCGAAGAAGAAGGCCTGGCGGCGATATTCCGCGACGCCGGTTTCGAATGGCGTCAATCCGGCTGCTCGATGTGCCTGGCGATGAACGATGACGTGCTGGCCCCCGGGGATCGCTGCGCCTCCAGCACCAATCGCAACTTCGAAGGACGCCAGGGCGCCGGCGCCCGCACCCATTTGATGAGCCCGGCCATGGTGGCCGCCGCCGCGATTGCCGGTCACTTGACCGACGTTCGTCCACTGTTGCCGGAGGCCTGAAGCATGCAACCTTTCACCATCGTACGCGGCACCGCCGCGCCGCTGCTGGCCGCCAACATCGACACCGACGTGATCATGCCCAAGCAGTTCCTCAAGGGCATCGACCGCAACGGGCTGGACCGTGGCGTGTTCTTTGACTTGATGTGGCTGGAGGCTGGCGTTCCCAACCCTGAATTCGTGCTCAACAAACCTGGCTGGCGCGGTGCAACGTTCCTGGTGGTGGGTGAGAATTTCGGCTGCGGCTCAAGCCGGGAACACGCGGTGTGGGGCCTGAAGCAAATCGGCATCCGGGCGCTCATCGGCAGCAGCTTTGCGGGGATCTTCTACGACAATTGCCAGCGCAACGGGGTGTTGCTGATTCAACTGCCTGAAGCGCAGCTCAGGAAAATCACACAAACGATCAGCCGCGCCGAAACCGCCAGCATCAGCGTCGATCTGCCGGCGCAACAGATCCGATTGGCGGACGGCGAGACGATTGCCTTCGAGATTGATGAGCTGCGCAAGCAATCCTTGCTGCTCGGGTTGGATGCCATTGGCACGACGCTTCAACGAGCGGAGCAGATTCGCCGCTTCGAGAGCCGGCACCTGGCGGATAATCCTTGGCTGTAGCGCAAGGAAGGACT
>NZ_JAOSHO010000202.1 GCF_025917275.1 Pseudomonas agronomica
CCAACTACCGCTGACTCCTAACGGCAAGCTCGACCGCAAGGCGTTGCCGGGCGTGGAAACCGGGGTGACGCAAAACGGTTACGCGCCACCCGCAAGCGAACTGGAGCAACAGGTTGCCGACATCTGGCGAGAAGTCCTGGAAGTGGAACAGGTTGGCCGCAACGATCATTTCTTCGAACGCGGTGGTCACTCATTGCTGGCGACCCAGGCTATCTCCCGGCTGCGCAAACTCACGGGTTATCCGCTGAGCTTGCGTGATCTGTTCGATCATCCACGGCTCAGCGCATTGGCGGCGCTGATGAGCGAGGCCGGTGACGCAACCGTGCGCGCGGGCGACTCCAGCAAGGTCCGGCTCAAGGCCCATGGGCCAAGGCAATCGGCGCCGCTGTCGCTGGTGCAACGGCGGTTGTGGATCGCCGAGCAGCTGTCCGGCGGCACTTCGGCGTATGGCATGCCGATGGCCCTGCGCCTGAGCGGCGAGTTGTCGGTCGAGCGGCTGATGAGCAGTTTTGCCGAAGTGACGCGCCGTCACGCCGTGCTGCGCACCGCGTATGTCCAGGACGACGAAGGCGACCCGCTGGCGGTGATCGCCGATGAAGTCCAGCTGGATTTCCCGCTGGTCGATCTGTCCGGGCTTTCGCCCGGTGCCCGGCAGGAATACGTGGCCCAGGCGACGCTGGACAATGCGCGCACCCCGATCGACCTGGAACAGGCGCCGCTGCTGCGTGGGCGGATCCTGCGCCTGGGCCCGACCGAGCACGTGTTGTTGTACGCCATGCACCACATCATTTCCGATGGCTGGTCGATGGGGTTGTTGATCAACGAACTGGTGCAGATCTACGAAGCCGCTTCGCGCCACGAACCGATGCCGCTGGCGCCGCTGGAGGTTCAATACCATGACTTCGCCCTCTGGCAGCAGGCGTTGGACGAGCAGGGCGTGCTGGCGCGCCAGGCCGACTATTGGAAGCAGCGGCTCGACGGTTACAACGGGCGGCTTGACCTGCCGCTGGACAATCCTCGCAGCCAGACCTTGTCGTATGAGGGCGATGCGTTGCAGTTCGAACTGTCTGCCGACCTGAGCACGGCATTGCGGCGTATTGCGAGCGAGGCCGGCGTCACGCTGTACAGCACGCTGCTGGCGTCGTTCCAGGTGTTATTGCATCGCCTTTGCAACGCGCAGGATCTGGTGGTGGGTGCTGACGTAGCCGGGCGCGAGCAGCCTGAGCTGGAGCGCTTGATCGGCTTTTTCGTCAACGTCCTGCCGCTGCGCTCGCGCTTCGATGCGGGCGTGACGTTCACACGATTCCTGGCCCAGGCCCAGGACGACCTGCTCGGCGCGCTGGAGCACCAGGACCTGCCGTTCGACCAGATCGTCGACGCCTCGGGCGTGCCTCGTCACAAAGGCATGAACCCATTGCTCCAGGTGTTGTTCGTGATGAACAACGTGCCGGTGCGCACACGCTCCATGGCGGGCTTGAGCGTGGAGTTCCTGCCGGCGCTGCAGAACCATTCTAAATTCGACATGGCATTGTTCGTTGACGAAGAAGAAGGGCAATTGCGCGGTAATTGGCAGTTCGCCACACGCTTGTTCGGACATGAGCGCGTCCAGTACCTGATGCAGGCCTGGACGACCCTGTTGGAACAGATCGTCGCTGATCAGGACATTCAATTGGGAGCTATCAGCATGCCAGTCGACAACGTGGCGACAGCCGCCACGCCTGCCAACGTTCCGGGGCCCAAGGCCGACAAATTGGGCAAGTTCCTCAAGCGCTCGGCGACACCGGCCGCGCGGCCGCGTCCGGCGCTGGTGCGTGAATCGCTGGTGGCCGCGCCTCAGCGGTTCCCGTTGATGCTGGAACCCCGCGAGCCGCACCTGGACGTCATCGAGTGGATCCGGCAGAACCGACCCTTGATCGAACAGAAGCTGGCCGAACACGCCGGCATTCTGTTCCGTGGATTCGCGCTGGACGGCATCCAGGGCTTCGAAGCGTTCGCCGAAGCGATTCAACCGGGGCTGTACGGCCAGTACGGCGACTTGCCGAAGAAGGAAGGGGGCAAGAACACCTACCGCTCCACGCCGTACCCGGAACGCAAGATGATCCTGTTCCACAACGAGAGCTCCCACCAGGACCGTTGGCCGCGCAAGCAGATGTTCTATTGCGAACAGGCCGCGCCCGTGGGCGGCGCGACCCCGGTGGTGGACTGCCGCCTGATGTACGAGAAACTGCCCGCGGACCTTCGCGAAAAGTTCGAGGACAAAGGGCTGCTGTACGTGCGCACCTTCACCGACAAGCTCGACGTGTCGTGGCAGCACTTCTTCAAGACCGAAAATCGTCTCGAAGTGGAAGCCCGATGCCGGGCCGGCGGTATCCAGTGGCGCTGGCTCGACAACGACGAATTGCAGACCCGCACGCCGGGGCCGGCGATCATCACGCACCCGATCACCGGGGAAAAATCCTTCTTCAACCAGGTGCAGTTGCATCACATCTACTGGCTGGAGCCGGACGTGCGCCAGGACCTGTTGTCGATGTACGGCCTGGAGCGCATGCCCCGGCACGTCTACTACGGCGACGGCACACCGATCGAAGACGAGGTGATGGCGCGTATCGGCGAGTTGTACGAAGCCTGCGCGGTGCGTTTCGACTGGCGCAAAGGCGATGTGATCCTGCTGGACAACATGCTGGTGGCCCACGCCCGCGACCCATTCGAAGGACCACGCAAAATCGTCGTCGCCATGGGCGATATGTACGACCACGCCAGCCTGCAACAGCGAGCGACCGTTGGGCAACCCGCTTGGGGCGCATTCAATACCGAGGAAACCGGAGCATGAACGAGGTGATGATGGACACGCAGGACGCGGGTTTCGCCCTGACGCCCGAGCAGCAACGGGCGCTTGAACAATTGTCGGGCACGGTGACTTGTGGCGAGGCCCTGCGCTGGGTGAGCGTGATCATCAATGGCGACTTCGATCCGCAACGATTGCACGGCGCCTTCGACACACTGGCGGCGCGGCAGCCGATGTTGCTGGCACGGTTGGTCAAGGTCGCCGGTTTCCACGGCTTGCGTCAGGTGGCCCAGGCCGGGCGCTTTCCACTGACGATAAACCCAAGCGAGCAACCTGCTGAAGAGGTCCAGGCGCAGATCAACGAAACCCTGGGCCAGGCGTTCGTAGTCGGCGAATCGGCCGGCATCCAGGCGGTGCTTTATCGTCTGGCGCCACGGCAATGGCAATTGCTGCTGGGCATCGCCCGCTACAGCGCCGATGCGCCATCGATGGACCTGCTGCTTGGACAGGCACGCCAGGCTTACGCGGGCCAGGCGCCGGAAGATGAAGCGCCGGGCGAGTTCGCCCAGTACCTGGAATGGCGCAGCGAAGTGGTGCTGGATGAGGATGCCGCCACCGCGAGGACCTATTGGCAGCAGCATCTGCAAGGTTTGCAGGCGCAGATCGACACGCCGTGGCTGGCGGCACGCCGCGCCGGCAGCGGGACAGCCGATGCGCGTGTGTCATTGGCGTTGGAGCCGACCCGGCGCGATGCTTTGCAGCGCTTGGCCGATGAGCTCGGGCAACCGTTGACGACGTTGTTGCAAGGTGCGTGGTGGCTGCTGCTGGGACGCCTGAGCGGCTCCGATCAGGCACTGGTGGGCGTGCGTCACGACAGCCGCGGCGATTACGATTACTTCGCCGGTGCCATTGGCGTGTTCGTGAAAACCTTGCCGCTTTGCGTACCGTTGCCCGCCACTGCGCCGTTCAGCGAGTGGCTGGGGGAGTTGGCGACGCGGCTCGAAGCCCACCGCACCTGGCAGGAATACTGGACGCCGGAGCTGGCGCCGGACGCGGCGAATCCGGCCTATGGTTTCGCGGTCGCTCGGGCAAGTTTCGTCCACAGCGACGGCGGTCTGAAGTGGACAGGATCTTCGCTTGTGCAGACTGATCCGCTTGAGCTGCTGCTAACGGTCCAACTGGACGATACCCAGCAGCTTGCCGCAATCGGCTTGCATTATGCCGACGCTCGTTATTCCCAAGCCGCCGCCAGCGCCGTGCTGGAACAATACGACGTGCTGCTGGCCGCTATCGCTGCGGATGCGCAAACGCCGCTGGCGCAGCTCAACCTGCTGGGCCGCAGCGAGGAACAGCGCTTGCGCGCGATCAACCCGCCGATGAAGGCGCTGGCCGATCACCGCTATCTGCCGCAGCGCATCGCGGACCTGGCGCTGCGGACGCCGGACACCATCGCCCTGACCGACGCCCATCAATCCTTGAGCTACGGTCAGCTAAACGCACAGGTCGAGCGCGTGGCCCTCGGCCTCCGGGGCCAAGGCCTGGGCGAGGGTTCGATTGTCGCCCTGGCCTTGCCACGCTCGGCGGAGCTGGTGATCGCCATGCTGGCGAGCTGGCGCATCGGCGCCGCGTATCTGCCGCTGGACACCCAATGGCCCCAGGCCCGTCAGGCATTGATGCTGGAACAGGCCAGCGCCGCAGTGGTGCTCACCGATGCGGCGCATCTGCCGGCGTGGCAGGACCAGCCATACACAGCGCTGGCATTGGCCGGGCTCAGCCCGGCGAACGCGACGTTGCCGGCGCTGGCGACCAAGGGCAACGACATCGCCTATGTGTTGTTCACGTCCGGCTCCACCGGTGTGCCCAAAGGTGTGGTGATCGAGCATCGGCAATTGCTCAACTACACCGCCCAGGCCAGCGAGGCGTTGGCGCTGGATCAGTGCCGACACGTGGCCTTCAGCTCCACCGTGGCGGCGGACCTGGGCAACACGGCGCTGTTTGGCGCGTTGTTCAATGGCGCGACCCTGCATGTCGCCGGCGACGAACAGATGCAGGACGGCGCGCTGTTTGCCGCGTTCATGCGCCAGCGACAGATCGATTGCCTGAAGATCGTGCCATCGCACCTCGCGGCGTTGCTCGACAGCGAACAAGCGACATTGCCGCGCACCCTGGTGCTCGGCGGCGAGCCGATTGCCCCGACGTTGATCGAACGCATCGCCCGGTTGCGCGGCGATTGCCGGGTGTTCAACCACTACGGGCCGACCGAGGCCACCGTCGGAGTCATGATTCATCCATTGTCATTGAATGGCGACGATGACTGCTCGGCGCTGACCCAGGTGCTGGGCAACAACCAGGTCTACGTACTGGACGCCGAGCGGCGGCTGGCGCCGGTGGGCGTGCTGGGCGAGGTGTACCTGGGCGGCGCGCAGTTGTGCCGGGGTTATCTGAATGCCGAGGCCGATGGGCAGACGTTCGTCCAGAGTCCGTTTGATCCGGCGCAGCGCCTGTACCGCACGGGCGACCTGGCGCGTTATCGCCCGGACGGCGGGATCCAGCTGCAAGGGCGGCGCGATCAGCAGGTCAAGGTGCGTGGCTTCCGCATCGAGCTGGCGGAGATCGAGGCCGAGCTGGTGCGCGTGCCACAGGTGGGCGAGGCGCTGGTGCTACCGGCCGAGCAGGGTTTGCTGGCATTTATCGTGGCATCGCAAGGCTTGCCTTCGGAAGTGCTGGATGCCGCGCGGGCGCAACTGAACGCACGCTTGCCCAGCGTGATGGTGCCGCAGCATTGGCACCTGATCGAACGCTTCCCTCGGTTGGCCAACGGCAAGATCGATCGCCAGGCGTTGCAGCAGTTGGCAGTCGCGACGGGCGATGAAGAGGGCGCCGGACCCCGTGACGGACTCGAACAATTGCTCGCTGAGCGCATGGCGCAACTGCTCGGAATTGAACGATTGGGCATCGACCACGACTTCTTCGCCGCCGGCGGTCATTCGCTGCTGGTGATCAAATTGGTGGCCGGCATTCGCAAGCTGCTGCAGTGCGACATCCATCCGGGGCTGGTCTTCGATCATCCGACCGTGGCTTCGTTGGCGACGGCCTTGCGCGCGCAGGAGAGCAGCCCTGGGCAGTTGGAGAAAATCGCCCAGGCACGCCTGCGCATGGAGGCGATGAGCCCTGAGGAAAAGGCTCGCCTGACTGAGCAGGCTCGGCAACTGCAAGCCGCCAAGGCGGCGCAAGGTAGTTGACAGGGCAAGAACAAAAGGCCGGCGCCGACAAGCGCCGGTTTTTTTTTATTTTTTTCGCGAATGATAAATAAACTCATTCCGGTTTTGCCCAGGTGCTGCGTCTTACTAAGGTATGCGGGCAAATCGGCTCGGGCAGGGCAGCCCAGGTGCCGGTTGTGTCCAGGAAAAATTTCGCTGTCGTCCAGCCGGATGACCGTGCCCGGGGAGGGGCCGGCCAGCCGCTAAACCGTGCTGGCGAACGGCAGGCCATTCGGCCCCCACGGACTTTTCACTTCTACCAATAATAGAGAGCACGATGTCGGCAATTCATGAGTTGAAACCGCTGTTCAAGGCACTGGTCATGTCCCGCGGCCTGCGTTCGCGCCGGGTGTTGTCGGGCCTGGGTCTGGTCGGTGCGTTGTCCTTGAGCGCCCAGGTGATGGCGCAGGACGTCAGCATCAACATCCCTGCGCAGCCGCTACCGCAGGCACTGCAGGCGTTCGGCCAACAGACCAACCAGCAAGTGATCTACAACGCCGACGAATTGGCCGGGCTGAAAAGCAATCGCGTCAGCGGCAAGATGAGCCCGCAGGCCGCCATCACCGAGTTGCTCAAGGGCACCGGCGTGCGCCACAGCCTCGAGGGCAACACCTTGATGCTGGTGAAGGGTTCCGGCAGCGCGGGCCTGGAGCTGGGCGCGACGACGATCAACGCCGAACAGTTGAATGCGACGACCGAAGGCAGTCACTCGTACACCAGCAATGCCGTGACGATCGGCAAGGGCACCCACACCCTCAAGGAAATTCCCCAGTCGATCACCGTGATGACGCGCAAGCAGATGGATGACCAGAACCTGGTCAACCTCAAGGACGCCGTCAACCAGACCACCGGCATCGTCGGCCTGCAGGGCGTCGGCCAGGGCATGATCCTGTCGTCGCGCGGTTTCCAGATCGACGACTGGCAGTACGACGGCGTGCCGATCCCGCGTAACACCTATTCGCTGGGTAACTGGGCGACCCAGGACCTGATTTTCTACGACCGCCTGGAAATCCTCCGTGGCGCCTCCGGCCTACTGCAAGGCACCGGCAGCCCCGGCGGCGCCGTCAACCTGGTGCGCAAGCGTGGCCAGAGCGCACCGACCGTGACCCTGACCGGCAAGGCCGGCTCCTGGGATCACTACGGCCTGCAACTGGATGCCGGTGGCCCGCTGAACGACGCTGGCAATATCCGTGGCCGTGTCGTCCTTGACGAAGACCAGAGCAATTCCTTCGTTGACCATGCCTGGAGCAAGACCCATTCAATGTACGGTGCGCTGGACGTCGATCTCAGCGAAGACACCACCCTGGGTTTTGCGGTCAGCCAATCCAATGGCGAGTCGCGCGGCAACATCCGTGGTTTGCCGCGCTACGCCGATGGCTCGATGCCGGACGTGTCGCGCTCCACCTACACCGGCGCGCGCTGGAACCGATCGGAAATCGATGTCACCACCTACTATGCCGATCTGGAGCATCGCTTCAATGAGGATTGGGCCTTCAAGGTGGGGGGCGTGTATATGAGCGAGGATAACCAGGCGAAGAACCAGCGGGTTCAACGAGGCGGTGGTCTCTTGCCCGATGGCAGTGGCGTGCAATATGCCGACTTCCTGACCGACTTCCAGTCCACCAAGGCCGGTCTCGACATGAACCTGACCGGCAAGTTCGAAGCCTTGTCGATGGAGCAGGAGGTCATGCTGGGTGGCAACTTCTCGCAGTTGGAGACGGATGATAAATATGCCCGTACCTTCAACAACACCAGCGACTCGATCTTCGACATTGATAATGATCGCCCGGACATCAGCTACGACAGCTTGATCGCTGCGGGCGGCCTGGGCGTCCTCAGCAAGTACGACGTGCGCCAGAAAGGCGTGTACGGCACCTGGCGCGTCAAGCCGGTAGACGACCTGACGCTGATCCTGGGTTCCCGGGTCAGCTGGTACGACTTCAGCTACAAGTCGAAAAATGAAAACGCAGCCGGAATTACACGTAACACGCCAAGCTACTCAACCGAAACCGGCGTGGTCACGCCCTATGCCGGTATCGTCTATGACCTGAGCCGCGAGTGGGCGGTGTACGCCAGCTATACCGATGTGTTCCAGCCGCAGACTAACGTGGATGCCAGCGGCTCCGTGCTTAAGCCCGTCGTCGGCACCAATTACGAGGTGGGTCTTAAAGGTGAGTTGATGGACGGTCGGGTCAATACTTCCCTGGCTGTCTTCCGCTACGATCATGAAAACCGTGCCGTTAATGACGGCGGTTCGGGGTGTGGTGGCTTCGGTTGCTCGACAGCCTCGGGCAAGGTGCGCAGTCAGGGCATCGAGGCTGAAATCAGCGGTGAAGTGGTAGACAACTTGCAGTTGTTCGCGGGCTATACCTACAACACGACCAAATACCTCGAAGATCCGACCAACGAAGGCAGCATTTTCAGTACCTGGACGCCGAAACATATGCTGCGCGTTTGGGGCAACTACCAGTTCACCGGCGACTGGAGCCGTGTCAGCACCGGCCTGGGCTTCACCACGCAAAGCCATACGCAGGTCTACGATCTCAACCATGACGTACCGGGCTACACCGTATGGAACGCCCGTGTCGGCTACAAGCTGACGTCAGAGATCGATCTGGCGGTCAATGCCAACAACCTGTTCGACAAGACCTACATAACGCCGGCCTACAACCAGCTCAATGGCAACAACAACTTTGGCGATCCGCGTAACTTGATGTTCACGGTGAAGTACACGCCGCAGTTCTGATCTCCTCCAAAACAAAAAAACGACCCGCCTAGTGCGGGTCTTTTTTTATGAGATCAACCTGGCTGAACAC
>NZ_JAOSHO010000203.1 GCF_025917275.1 Pseudomonas agronomica
ATCGCGAGCAGGCTCGCTCCCACAAGGAATTGGGGTGCAAACACGGGACCAACCGACCAGCAACACGGCGCCATCGCCAGTCTTTGCTACGCTTTCCCCCCGGCGAAACGACGCGCACCGGAGGCGTCCCATGAATTATTTCCTGGCCC
Organism: Pseudomonas agronomica; assembly: GCF_025917275.1. GTDB lineage: Bacteria > Pseudomonadota > Gammaproteobacteria > Pseudomonadales > Pseudomonadaceae > Aquipseudomonas > Aquipseudomonas agronomica. Next base: position 150 of record NZ_JAOSHO010000203.1, read on the forward strand.
AGGCCCTGAACAACCAATGGGCCAACCACAGGCTGCTGGACGCCTGCGCGCAGCTGAACACGGCGGAGTACGAGGCCTACCGCACGAGTTTCTTTCCCTCCATCCAGGCCACGCTATGCCATGTCCTCGAAGTCGATCGTTATTACCTCACCGCCCTGGAAGGCGACGTCGCGGGCCAGGAACAGGATTTTTCCGAGATGCTCGCGTTCACCCAACTCAGGGAAAGCCAAGACCGCACCGACCGGCAGCTGGCGACATTCTGCGAAAACCTCAGGCATGAGGATCTCGCCCGTTCCGTTGACTTGGTACGCGCCGATGGCCGGGGCCGCGAACGGATCGACCGTTTGCTGCTGCACCTGTTCGAGCACCAGATCCATCACCGCGGCCAGGTCCACACCATGCTCAGCGCCACCCACGTCGACCCGCCGCAGCTCGACGAGTTTTTTCTCGATTGCGATCGACCGTTTCGACGACAAGAGGAAGCGTTGCTGCAGCTGGATGAAACCCGCGTTTGGCGGGCCTATCGAACCGACTGAAAAACCACGAAAAAATGCGATGGCCGCTGCCGACCATCGCCAAATCGCCCACCTCAGGCGCTCTCAGATCCGTGCGGGTGACACGATAATCTTCACGTTGTGTTCCTTGTTGTTCACCAGCTCCTCGAAGCCCTGCCCGACGATCTCCTCCAACTGGATGCGCCCAGTCACCAGCGGCGAGATGTCCAGGCGTCCGTCAGCGATGAAGGCAATCACGTCGGCGAACTCACCGTTGTAGGCCAGCGCGCCTAGCACCTGCTTCTCGGTGGAAACCAGCTCGAAGAAATTGAATTCGCTGGGCTCTTCGAAAATGCCCACCAACACACATTTTCCGGCCTTGCGGATCAGGTCGATGGCGAACTTGGCGGTGTGCTTGTTGCCGATGCACTCGAAGCTGACATCGGCGCCCAGGCCACCGGTGAGGCGCCGAACCTCGGCCAGGGCGTCAAATTCATTCGGATCGATCACATGGCTGGCCCCGACTTCCAGGGCCTTGGCCTTGCGTGCGCCAGACATTTCCAAGGCAATCACCTGGGCCGCGCCGGCCGCCTTGGCGCACATGATCGTGCACAGACCAATGGTCCCGGCGCCAACCACGACGACGTTCTGGCCCAGCAGGCTGCCGGCCTTCTTCACCGCGTGCATGCCCACCGCCAGCGGCTCGATCAACGCGCCAGCCTCGGCGGGGAAATTGGCCGGCAGTTTGTAGAGCAAATTCGCCGGGACGTTGACCAATTCTGCGAACGCGCCGTTGTTCATCAGCCCGGTAAAGGCCAGGTTTTCGCAGATGTTGTAGAGCCCGTGGGTGCAGTAATAGCAGGTGCCGCAATGTTGGCAGGCATCGGCGGCCACCGGCTCGCCGACGCTGAAGCCCTCGACGCCTTCGCCCAGTTCGACGATTTCGCCGCAGAACTCATGGCCGAGGATGCACTGGCCCTTGATCCCGGTCAGCGGGTGTGGCGCCTCCACCGGGATGAACACCGGCCCGGCCACGTATTCATGCAGGTCGGAGCCGCAGATGCCGCACCATTGCACGCGGATCTGCACCCAACCGGCGGGCGGCGATACCGGCAGCGGCACGTCTTCGACGCGGATGTCGTTGCGGCCGTGCCAGACGGCGGCGCGCATGCTGCGGGTCGGCTTGATTGAAACGTTCATAGCGTTGCCTCCAGATATTTTTGTAGGGCGACGATTCAATCGCCGCCCGCTTTTGTCAGTGCTGTCCGATGAACTCAAGGATCAATCGATTGACCTGCTCGGCCGCTTCCATCTGCACCATATGGCCCTGGCCCGGCAGGACTTCGGCCCGCGCTGATAACCCTTCGGCGTGAAACGCCGGGATAATCGCGTCGTCGCTGCCCCAGATCACCAGGGTCGGGACGTGACCGGCCTGCACCACCTCGCGCAAGTCCACCTGCTGGCGACCGTCCTTGAACAAACTCCCGGCCAGTTGGCGCAAGGCCGCGTCCACGCCTTCCAGGCGCTTGTACTTGAGCATGTCGTCGAGCATCTGCCGGTTGACCAGCTCGGCATTCGAGAACAGTTGCACCAGTTGCGGCTTGAGGGCGTTGCGGTTGGCCGCGTCGACGAAGCCTTGCAGGTAGCTGCCATTGATCTCCGGGCCCAGGCCGGCGCTGCCAATCAAAGTCAGGGAGCGGAACCGTTGCGGCATCAGGCGCGCGGCATTCAGCGACACCGCCCCGCCCATGGAATGCCCAACCAGATGAGCCGTGTTGACGTCCAGGTGATCGAGCAACGCCAGCACCACGCCGCTCAGCTCGTCCAGGTCGCCGCGTTGCAGGGTTTTCGAAGATTCGCCATGGCCCGGCAGGTCCAGGGCAATGACCCGACGTCCCGACGCCAGGGCTTCATGGTTGAACAGCCAGTTGTTCAAGTCGCCGCCAAAACCGTGCACCAGCACCAGCGGCGTACCGCCTTCGCCGCGCTCGAAATAGCGGATCACCCGGCCGTCCAGCTCGACTTTCTGTGGTTTCGGGCCACTGTCCTCATCGGCCGCGTCACCGGGCACGAAGTTGGACTGGAACTGCTCGATCACCGCGTCGATCTCGGCATCGCTGGCCTCGCCTTCGACGACGATGCCGAGCAAGGCGCCAACCGGCAGGGTTTCATCCTGGCGAGCGACCTGGCGGCGCAATACGCCGGAGAACGGCGCCTCGACGCTGCTGGAGATCTTGTCGGTCTCGACGTCCATCACTTCATCGCCCTTGGCGATCGCCTGGCCCTCCTCCTTGAGCCAGGCATCGACCCGCCCCTCGGTCATCGACAGGCCCCACTTGGGCATGGTCAGGGTAAAAATCTGGCTCATCAGCGCTTGCTCCACTCGATCACGTTGAGCACGGCTTGTTCGATTTTGGCCGCGTCAGGGATGTACAGGTCTTCCAGGGCATCGGAGAACGGCACCGGCGTGTGCGGCGCGGTCACCATTTCGATCGGTGCCTTGAGCGCGCCGAAGGCTTTTTGCGCCACCAGCGCCGAGATGTCGGTCGCCATGGAACAGCGCGGGTTGGCCTCGTCGATCACCACCAGGCGTCCGGTCTTCTCGACACTTTCCAGGATGCTGTCCTCGTCCAGAGGGCTGGTGGTGCGCAGGTCGATGACTTCGCAATCGATGCCACGTCCGGCCAGGTTGCGCGCCGCGTCCATCGTGGTGTTGACCAGTCGCCCGTAGGACACCAGGGTCACGTCCTTGCCGTCGCGCAGGAAGTTGGCCTCGCCGAACGGCACGGTGTAGAGCTCTTCCGGCACCTCGCCCTGCATGCTGTAGAGCAATTTGTGCTCGCAGAAGATCACCGGGTCGTTGTCACGGATCGCCTGGATCAACAGGCCCTTGGCGTCGTAGGGTGATGACGGGCAGACCACTTTCAAGCCCGGGATATGCGTCCACAACGAGGTGAGCATTTGTGAATGCTGGGCCGCGGCGCGCAGGCCGGCGCCGACCATGGTGCGGATGACCAGGGGCGTGGAGGCCTTGCCACCGAACATGTAGCGGAATTTCGCCGCCTGGTTGAGGATCTGGTCCAGGCAGCAGCCGGCGAAGTCGACGAACATCAGTTCGCATACCGGGCGCACGCCGCAGGTGGCGGCGCCGACCGCTGCGCCGACATAACCGATTTCTGACAACGGCGTATCCAGCACGCGTCCAGGGAACTGGTCGTAAAGCCCCTTGGTGACGCCGAGCACGCCGCCCCAGGCATCGTTCTCACCGGGTGCGCCAGCACCACCCGCCACGTCTTCACCCATGATGAACACACTGGAATCGCGGCGCATTTCCTGGGCCAGGGCTTCGTTGATTGCCTGCTGATAGCTGATTTTTCTCGCCATGATGGGATTCTCTCTTGTTGTTTTTCAGGGGGGCGTTCAGGGGTAGCTGACGTAGACGTCGGTCAGCAGGTCGGACGCCGCCGGCTTGGGGTCGGATTTGGCCTTGTACACAGCGTTTTCGATCAGCATCTCCACTTCCTTGTCGATCTGGTCCAGTTGCTCGACCGTGAGCAGCCCGGCCCGGGTGGTACGGTCGCGGAACTGCATCAGGCAGTCCTGGTTTTCGCGGAAATGCTTGACCTCGTCGGGTGCGCGATAGGTCTGGGCATCGCCCTCGAAATGGCCGTAGTAACGGGTCAGCTTGACCTCGATTAGCGACGGCCCTTCCCCGGCACGGGCGCGTTCGACGGCAGCCCCGGCGGCTTCATGGACGGCGAAGAAGTCGAAGCCATCGACGGTCACGCCGGGCATGCCGAAACCAGCGGCGCGGTCGGCAATGTGGTCGCAGGCCACCGACCAGTTGGACGCGGTGGCTTCGGCGTAGCCGTTGTTCTCCGCAATGAACAGGCACGGCAGGTTCCACACCGAGGCCATGTTCATGGCTTCGAACACCGCGCCCTCGTTGGAGCCACCGTCGCCGAAAAACACCACGGCAACGCTGTCGGTGCCCTTGAGCCGGGCTGCGAGGGCCGCGCCGACCACCAGTGGCGCCCCCGCGCCGACGATGCCGTTGGCGCCGAGCATGCCTTTCTCGAAGTCGGCGATGTGCATCGAGCCGCCCTTGCCTTGGCAGACCCCGGTTTTCTTGCCGTAGATCTCGGCCATCATCCCGTACACATCCACGCCCTTGGCGATGCAATGGCCGTGGCCACGGTGGTTGGACGCGATGCAGTCATCATCCCCGAGGTGCGCCATGACGCCGGCGGCCGAGGCTTCTTCGCCGGCATACAAGTGGACGAAACCAGGGATCTCGCCGGTGGCGAATTCCACGTGCAGGCGCTCTTCGAAGGCGCGGATGGTGCGCATGACCTGATAGGCGTGCAGCAATTGATCGTGGGTGAGCGATGTCGACATTTTTATTCTCCAGGCGTGTCTTCTTGAAGGTTCAAGGGGTGTTGCGGGTGCTCGCGGCCAATGGCCAACAAGCGTTGTTGCGCGGCGTAGGTGAGCACCGCGTTGACATCGATGCTCAGCGGGCCGCCGGCATCGAGGGTGACCGTGGGCCGGTCATGGACGTTGAATTCGATTTCCCGCTCGCCATCCAGGGCCAAGGTGCCGGCGGACAGCGAAAGGCCGTGGGCGACGCCGGGTTCCAAAGGACCGGCGGCGAGCACGCCGCAGCCTTGCAGCAAGCCTGGCGCGAGCGGCACCAGCAGCGCCTCGGGAGAGTGCGGGTCCAGGCGCATCCAGGCACCGCCTGGCGCCTGGCGTGACACCGGGAACCACAAGCCGCACAGGGCCGACAGGCCGATGGATTGCGGTTCGGCGAAGGTCACGAAGACTTCGGCGAGGTCCTGGGCCCGGCTGATCGCCCTCGCGCCGACAAATCGCAGCGGCGACACCGCGACGTCCACCAGGGCGACCTCCCGCAAGCCGCGCCCGGCATCGCAGACCAGCAAGCGCTTGTTGCGGCGCAAACCGATCTCGTCCGGGATGCGGCCGCTGGCGTACAGCCCGCCGGCCAACCCGGCACTGGTGGCTTCGCGTAGCTCGGGGAAGGCATTGTTGGTGCCGGTGGACAGGGTCAGCAGAGGAATGTCGCCGACTTCGGCGGCGACCGCCTTGTGGGTGCCGTCGCCGCCGAGCACGGCGATCAACGCCACCTCGCGCTCGGCCATCAGCCGGGCGGCGCGGCGGGTGTCTTCGACGGTCTGGCGCAGGGTCAGGTCGAGAAACTCCAGGGCCGGCCAGTGGCTGCTGCGGGCCTGGCGGCTGTGGCTGTTCTTCAGCACGGCGGCGGCCATGCCGATCATGTCGGTGGGCATCAGCACCTGCTCGATGCCCGTGGCGCCGAACGCGGCCAGCAGGCGCTGGATCACCGAGACCTTGTCGGTGCTGGAAAACAATCCGGCGTTGGCGGTCAGGCGTCGCACGTCGCGGCCCGATGCGGGGTTGGCGATGATGCCGACGGTGAGCGGACGGCGGCTCATGGCGCCACCGTGGCGGGAACGATCAACGGGCTTGGCGGGCAAGTCATAGGCACCTCTTTTTATTATTGGAAGCCCAACGGGATGGGTCCAAGGCCTAGAGCAAGGCCGGTGCCAATTGCCGGAGAATCGACGCAAAGCCTCGAGACAGAGCGCTCGCAGCGCCCCGTTGCACGCGTTGGCCACGGGGCCGTTGAGACGCCACATGCCAGCCTGCACGACGAAACCGCGAGACGCTGAGACGTCGCGTCTCACCTCCAGGCCTGCGCTCCGTCGGGCTTGTCTGTGCCCGGCGATCAGCGCTTAATGTGCCGACAACGACAAGAAGCTGAACCGGAGGCCCCTATGCTTTCCGCTCACTCCCGGGCGCATGTGGATTGCGTCAGCCGCGTGCTGAAGAACGCCGCCCAACTGCCGCAACTGCCGGTGCCGGACCTGATCCTCGATTCCTGGCGCCGCTCCATGGAGCAGCATCACCTGGACCCCGGCTCGCTCCAGGGCCCGCGGATCCTGTCCCACGACGTGCTCAAGCAGTGCCGCGAGCGCTCGGAACTGTTCCTCAATATCGCCAGCGACGAAGTGGCGCGCCTGCATGGCCGGGTGCGCGATGCCGACTATTGTGTGCTGCTGACCGATGCCCAGGGCCAAACCATCGATTACCGGGTGGAAACCACCCTTCGCAACGACTGCCGCAAGGCCGGGTTGTACCTGGGTACGTGCTGGTCGGAGGGTGAAGAAGGCACTTGCGGCGTGGCGGCGGTGCTCACGGCCAAGACGGCGGTGACGGTGCACAAGCGCGATCACTTTCGCGCGGCATTCATTGGCCTGACCTGCTCTGCCGCGCCCGTCTTCGATCCTCAGGGAGAACTGCTCGGCGTGCTGGACGTCTCGGCGGTGCGCTCGCCGGATGATCGCCGCTCCCAGCACCTGATTCGGCAAATGGTGGTGCAGAGCGCCCGGGAGATCGAACAGGCGTTTTTCATGAGCAGCGCCCAGGGTTACTGGGTGTTGCGGGCCCATCGCAACGCGGGGTACGTCGACAGCCAGCCGGATTTCCTGCTGGCCTGGGACGACGACGGCTGCCTGCAAGCCCTGAACCCGGCGGCGCGCCAGTTCTTGATGCAGCGTTACGGCCAACTGCCTCAGCACATCAGCCAAATCTTCGACGCCCAACTGCTGCATCGCGCCCGTGACGAGAGCCTCTATCCGCTCGACGTCGATTTGCATGGCCGCTTGAGCGCGCCACGACGCCGGGCCACGCCTCGCCAGCGCGTCGCGATGACACCGACCGAACTCGATCCACGCCTGGCCGACAGCCTGAGCCTGGCAGTGCGGGTCAAGGATCGCAACCTGCCGGTGTTGATCCAGGGCGAGACCGGCTCAGGCAAGGAAGTCTTCGCCCGCCAGTTGCACCAGGCCAGCCAGCGCCGCGACCGGCCTTTCGTGGCCTTGAACTGCGCGGCCATCCCGGAAAGCCTGATCGAGAGCGAGTTGTTCGGTTATGTGGCCGGTGCCTTTACCGGCGCTTCGGCCAAGGGTATGCAGGGCCTTTTGCAGCAGGCCGACGGCGGCACGCTGTTCCTCGACGAAATCGGTGACATGCCATTGGCCTTGCAAACCCGCCTGCTGCGGGTGTTGGCCGAGGGCGAAGTGGCACCATTGGGGGCCTCACGGCGCAAGGCCGTGGACATCCAAGTGATCTGCGCGACCCACCGCGACCTGGAAACCCTGGTGGCGGCCGGCGAGTTTCGCGAGGATTTGTACTTCCGCCTCGGCGGCGCCCGTTTCCAACTACCACCGTTGCGCGAACGCACCGACCGATTGGCGTTGATCAATCGCATCCTGGAGGAAGAATCGGCGCTGTGCGGCGGTTCGGTGCAACTGAGCGGCGCGGCGCTGGAGTGCCTGCTGGGTTATCACTGGCCGGGCAATGTCCGCCAGTTGCGGCACGTGCTGCGCTATGCCTGCGCGGTGTGCGAGGCGAGCGTGATCCAGCTCAGCCACTTGCCAGAGTCATTGCACAGCGCGACTGCCGTCGATCATGGGCCGGAGCCCAGCGCCAGTCCTGAACGCCAGGCGTTGCTGGACGCCCTGGTGCGCCATCGCTGGAAACCCACCCCGGCGGCGCGGGCCCTGGGCATTTCCCGGGCAACGCTGTATCGGCGGGTTCATCAGCATGGCATCGAAATGCCCGGCAGGAGTCCCGGCTGAAGGCTTATCGTCGCGCCAGCTCATGGCGCACGCATTGCTCGTAATAGGTCTGCTTGACGGCCACCGGTTTGAGCCGCGAGGAACTGTTGTAAGTCTGTTCGGTAATGCCCAACGCGGTCATGCGCATCCAGGGCCGGGGAAACTTGCGCACTTGTAACTTCTTGCGCGCCCCATACAGGCTGACCCCGGACAGCTTCGATGCCTGGGCACCCGCCGCAATGTCCGAACCCCAGCGACACACTGACTGCTGGTTCGCAGTCAGCGCCCCGGCCTGGGCTTGAAGCGAGACGGTGGCCAGAAGCGTGACCGCGGCTATCCAGATAGAAACACGCATAGGTTTATCGTCCAACTTTCTGAAATAAAAGGAGTTTGACGACAGTTTGAGAAGCAAGGGGCCAGCATTCCCATGCCATTCATCAGCTCATGCCGTTATCTAGAAATGCTTGTACATATATGTATTAACCTCATGAAAATTAATAGTTTTCATACAGTCCGTAGGAGCTGGCGAAGCCTGCGA
>NZ_JAOSHO010000204.1 GCF_025917275.1 Pseudomonas agronomica
CATCAGCAGCGAGCGCGTGACAATATCGTTGTCGACCGGGGCATAAACCAGCTCCCGCTCATCCTGGCGCAGCGCATAACGGTCGAGCAAACGGGTGGCGGCCGCCGAGTACACCGAGCAATTGCGGCAATGGATGTGCTCGGCCAGCAAGGGGCAGGATTTGTCGCCATGCACGCCGATGCGGTTCCAGCAGTCGTCGATGGCATGGGCGTCGTCATGGGTCACGTTGTAGGAAGCCGAACCGCTCATCGTTTGTGCTCACTGTCTGCCGCCCGACCACTGCGGGCCGCGCGTTCCTGCAATCGACGGGCGCCGACCGCGTCTCCCTGGGAAGCCAGCAGCGCCGCCAGATGCACCAGGGCCTCGGCGTGTTGCGGCTCAAGATAGAGCGCCTTGCGATAAAACCCCTGGGCCTCCAGCGCATTGCCGGCCATGTCGCTGAGCAGGCCCAGCCAATAGAAAACCTGGGCGTTTGGCGCGTGGCTGCGCAGATATTCTTCGCACACCGCACGCGCCTCGGCGCTCTTGCCACCGTTGGCCAGGGCGGCGATGTTGGCCAGCAACGTCACGGCGTCGCTGCTTTTCGGTTCGGCGATCGGCGTCACGCTCGCGGCGAACGGTCGCGGCCGACTCACGGGCGCTGCGACGCGCGATGACGGCTGGCGAATCGGCAACGGCGTCGGCATCAACGTGGGCAACGGTTGCGGCTCCGGCGCGCCCTGGCGGCTGAACGCGAACGACTGGGCGATACCGATCGAACGCATGCCCAGCCGTCCGAGCAAACTGCCCTCGGCGGGACCGATGAACAATACGCCGTCCTGATGGGTCAGGCGCTTGAGCACCTCGAACACCTGCTGCTGGGTCGGCTGGTCGAAATAAATCAGCAGATTGCGGCAGAACACGAAGTCGTAGGGGGCCTCGTTTACCAGCAAGGCCGGATCCAGCACGTTCCCCGTTTGCAGGCGCACCTGTTCGCGTACCCGCTCGTCGAGGCGATAGCCGTCGTCTTCGGCATTGAAATATCGCTCCCGAAAGCCAATGTCAGCGCCACGGAAAGAGTTGCGGCCGTAACGCGCCTGCCTGGCTTTGTCCACGGACAAGGGACTGACGTCCATGCCATCGACCTTGAACTGATGCGGCCCCAGGCCTGCATCGAACAAAGCCATGGCGATCGAGTACGGTTCCTCGCCGGTGGAGCACGGCAGGCTGAGGATACGCAGGGCACGCAGGTGCTTGATGTCGGCCAGGCGCTGGGTTGCCAACCGGGCCAACGTCGCGAAGGACTCGGGGTAGCGAAAGAACCACGTCTCCGGAACGATCACCGCTTCAATCAGCGCCTGTTGCTCCTGGGCGGAGTGCTGCAAGCTTTGCCAGTAGTCATCGGTGGTTCGACCGGGCACGGCAAGCACGCGCTGGCGCACAGCCCGCTCGATAATGGCCGGGCCGACGGAGGTCACGTCCAGGCCGATGCGTTCCTTGAGGAAATCGAAGAATCGCTGGTCACTGTTCATGCCCGTTCCTCGAAGTCATCGGGACTCAGCGGCGGCGAGGGAAACAGCAGCGCGCGAACGGATTCGTCGAGCAAGTCGTTGACCCGCACCCATTGCATCATTCCTTGTGCATCTTCGCGTACCGGACCGAGGTAAGGCGCCTGGCGATTATCCAGGCCATAGGGTTTGAAATCCGCCGGATCACAGCGCAAGGTGTCGGTGGCCTGCTCCAATATCAAGCCCAGCACCTGCCCGGTTTGCTGCGCCCCCGGCCGATACTGCACCAGTACCAGCCGGGTGCTGGTGCGTGCCTCGGCGCTCTGGCCGAAGGTCAACGCGCACAGATCGATCACCGGTACCACCACGCCACGCCAGGCAAACACCCCCGCGACCCAGGACGGCGTCCGGGCAATCGGCTTGAGTGGCAGGCGCGGCAGCACTTCCACCACATCGGTGGCTTGCAGGGCGTAGCGCTCGTTACCGATGCAAAACATCAGGAACAACGTCTGCCGGGCCGCCGAAACGGCGCCACGGCGGGCTTCTGGCTCGCTCATCAGACTTTGAAACGCGAAACGCCGCTGCGCAGTCCCACGGCCACCTGACTGAGTTCGTCGATGGCGGAACTGGCCTGGCGCAGGGACTCCACGGTCTGGCTGCTGGCATCGCCCAATTGCACCAGCGCGTGGTTGATCTGCTCGGCACCGGTGGCCTGGGCCTGCATGCCCTCGTTGACCATCAGCACTCGCGGCGCCAGGGCCTGGACTTGATGGATGATCTGCGACAGCTGTTCGCCCACCTGCTGCACTTCGGCCATGCCTCGGCGCACTTCCTCGGAGAATTTGTCCATGCCCATCACGCCAGCCGAAACAGCGGACTGGATCTCGCGGACCATCTGCTCGATGTCGTAGGTGGCAACGGCGGTCTGGTCGGCCAGGCGGCGCACTTCGGTGGCTACGACGGCAAACCCGCGACCGTACTCGCCCGCCTTCTCGGCCTCGATGGCGGCGTTGAGGGACAGCAGGTTGGTCTGGTCGGCCACCTTGACGATGGTGACGACCACCTGGTTGATGTTGCCGGCCTTCTCGTTGAGGATCGCCAGTTTCGCGTTGACCAGGTCGGCGGCGCCCATCACCGAATGCATGGTGTCTTCCATGCGCGCCAGGCCTTGCTGTCCGGAGCCGGCGGCGACCGAGGCCTGGTCGGCGGCGGTGGACACTTCGGTCATGGTGCGCACCAGGTCGCGGGACGTGGCGGCGATTTCTCGGGAGGTCGCACCGATCTCGGTGGTGGTCGCCGCGGTTTCAGTGGCCGTGGCCTGTTGCTGCCGGGACGTCGCGGCGATCTCGGTCACCGAGGTGGTGACCTGGACAGACGAGCGCTGGGCCTGGGACACCAGGGCGGTCAGCTCGGCCATCATGTCGTTGAAACCGGTCTCCACCGCGCCGAATTCGTCTTTGCGCGCCAGGTTCAGGCGTCCGCTCAGGTCACCGCTGCGCATCACTTCGAGGATTTCGACGATGCGGCTCATCGGCGCCATGATCGCGCGCATCAACAACAGGCCACACAGCAAGGCGATGACCAGCGCGACCAGGAACGACAGGCCCATGGCGATCTTGGCGGCTGTCACTGCATCGTCGATGGTTTGCGTGGCCGTTTCAGCCAGGTCACGATTGCGGTCGATAATCTGGTTCAGATGTCCGCGCCCCCCCATCCATGCAGGCGTCAGCTCTTTATCCAACGCCAGCCGCGCGCCTTCGTAATCCTTGCGCTGGTAGAGATCCAGGACCTTGGCTACCGCCTGGTTGAAGGTTTGGTGATAGCCCTCGAACTCATCGAACGACGCCTGGTCGGCAGGGTTCTGTATCAGCTTTTGATAGTTCTGGATTTCTTCGCGCAGATGCTGCTCGAAGCCTTGATAGCGGGCCTTGTCCTCGGCACTGATTTCCCGGTTCCCCGAGAGCCCGACGATCTGCTGGGTCAGGACATAGCTGTCTACCCAGCCGCCACGGATCATGGAGCTGTAATAGACCCCCGGCACTGCATCGACCCGCACTCTTTCTTCACTTTCCTGGATCTTCCACAACCGTGAAAACGAGACAACCACCATCAGCAGCATGATGGCGATGATCACCGCAAAACTCGCCAGGATGCGTTGGCGCAATGTCCAATTCTTCACAGTAAAACCTCGGGACGCTTTGAATTGCCGGGAGTATAGCCGAGGGAGGCGGTGCGTCTGCATGGCGGTTGCGGGAGATTTTTCGGACACCGCTCCATTAACGATGATGCTCGAATGCACAAGCACAAACGACACAAAACCAATGTGGGAGCGAGCCTGCTCGCGAATAGCGTCCAGTCAGTCCAGGCATTGTTGGCTGACACACCGCTTTCGCGAGCAGGCTCGCTCCCACAGAGAAATATTGGTTAGGCAGCAGCCTGGCGCACCTGCTTCTCCAGTTCTGCCTTCAACCCCGGCTCCAGCTTGAGTTGGCGCGCCAGCTCGTCGAGGTAGGATTTCTCCATGAAGTTTTCTTCGTCCACCAGCATCACGCTGGCGATGTACATTTCAGCGGCAATTTCCGGCGTACTGGCCGCCCGGGCCACATCGGTGGGGTCCAGGGGTTTGTTGAGTTCGGCGTGCAACCAGTGCTGCAATTCCTGGTCGTTGTCGAGCTTGGTGAACTCGCCTTCGATCAAATGCCGCTCGCGCTCGTCCACGTGGCCGTCAGCCTTGGCCGCCGCGACCAGGGCCTTGAGAATCGCCTGGCTGTGTTGCTCGACTTGCCCCGCAGGTACGCGATCCAGCGTCTGCGGCTCGGTGCTCACCGCGTTGCCTTGCTGGGCCTGCCAATTGCCATAAGCCTTGTAGGCAATCACCCCCAACGCAGCCAAGCCGCCATAAGCCAAGGCCTTGCCACCGAAGTTGCGGGCCTTTTTGTTGCCCAGCAGCAACCCCATGGCCCCGGCGGCCAACGCCCCGCCGCCCGCGCCGGAAAGCATTCCGCCCAGGTTGCCGGAGCCGCCGAGCAACCCGCCCAGGCCGCCAGACGGCTTGCCCTGCGAACCGCCCGCCTTGTTCTGCAGCAGTTCCTGGCCGGACTTGAGAAGCTGATCGAGCAATCCACGGGTATTCATCTGTTGCCTCCACGTTTTCAGGTCAACTTGAGGCCACCAGCCTAGATCGAAAGTGCCCTGTCGCCCTTGGCGAGATTGCTTCCAGATGTTGCCTGGCACGTCCAGCGTCAGCGCCGGCTTCCATTCTAAAAAAACGATATACACTCGGGGACATCGATAAATTCGCCCCTGGATATCCCGCCATGATGACGCTGCGCCAGATACGCCATTTCATCGCCGTGGCCGAAACCGGCTCGATCTCCGCCGCGGCGCAGACGGTGTTCATTTCCCAGTCCACCCTGACCCTGGCCATCCAGCAACTGGAAGAGGAAATCGGCGTCAGCCTGTTCAGCCGGCACGCCAAGGGGATGACGTTGACGCACCAGGGGCATCAATTCCTGCGCCAGGCCCACCTGATCCTGGCCACCGTCGACAATGCCAAGCGCAGCCTGCAACAAAGCACCGACCAGGTGGCTGGCCAGGTCACCGTCGGCGTGACCAGCCTCGTCGCCGGTTATTACCTGGCAGACCTCTTGACCCGTTTCCAGCGCGCCTATCCTAACGTGGCGATCCGCGTCATGGAGGACGAACGGCCTTATATCGAGCATTTGCTGGTCAGCGGCGAAATCGATGTCGGCGTCCTGATCCTGTCCAACCTCGAAGACCGCCACGCCCTGCAGACCGAAGTGCTGACCCACTCACCGTATCGCTTGTGGCTGCCCGCCCAACACCCGCTGCTGGAACACGACAGCATCAACCTGGCGGACGTGGCCCGGGAGCCACTGATCCAGTTGAACGTCGACGAGATGGATCGCAACGCGCAACGCCTCTGGCGCGGCGCCGGCTTGCAACCGCAGGTCACGCTGCGCACCGCCTCGACCGAAGCGGTGCGCAGCCTGGTGGCCGCCGGGCTGGGCGTGTCGATCCAGCCGGACATGACCTATCGTCCGTGGTCGCTGGAGGGCGACATCATCGAGGCACGCCCGATTGCCGACCTCAACCAGACGCTCGACATCGGCCTGGCGTGGCGCCGGGGCACGGCGCGACCGGCGTCGGTCGATCCATTCCTGACCGTCGCTCGGGAGCAACGCCCAAGCGGGCGCAAGCCATCTATTTAATCGAACGCAGCCTTGAGTATTTCGAATTTGTCGGCCTTGCGGCTGAGCACTAATCTTGCTGCATCGCCACAATCCCTTGTGTGAGAACAATCCATTGTGTGAGAACAATCCATTGTGGGAGCGAGCTTGCTCGCGATGGCGGTGTATCAGTCGAATCGATGTCGCCTGTCACACCGCCATCGCGAGCAAGCTCGCTCCCACAGGTCCAGCGTTTCAATCGACATATAAAAAGAGAAACCAGACATGGCCGACACGCAAAACCCGTTCTGTACCGCGTTGCTGATCGACGGAGCGTTGGTCCCCGGCGAAGGCTTTGTCGAGCCGATCCTCAACCCCGCGACCGGTGAAGTACTCGTCCACATCGCCGAGGCCAGCCTCGAACAGGTCGAGACCGCGATCCTCGCCGCCCACCACGCCTTCTCCGACTGGTCACGCACCACGCCGCAACACCGCTCGAACCTGCTGCTGGAAATCGCCAGCGCCATCGAAAAAAACGCCAGCGAGTTGGCCCGCCTCGAATCGCTGAACTGCGGCAAGCCGCTGCACTTGGCCCGCCAGGATGACTTGAGCGCCACGGTGGACGTGTTCCGTTTCTTTGCCGGCGCCGTACGTTGCCAGACTGGCCAGCTCAGCGGTGAATACCTGCCCGGCTACACCAGCATGGTGCGCCGCGACCCGCTGGGCGTGGTGGCATCGATTGCGCCGTGGAACTACCCGATCATGATGGCGGCCTGGAAAATCGCCCCGGCCCTGGCCGCCGGTAACACGTTGGTGTTCAAGCCTTCGGAGCACACGCCACTGTCGATCCTGGCCCTGGCGCCAACATTGGCGCAGATCCTGCCGCGCGGCGTCATCAATATCATCTGCGGTGGCGGTGAAGGCGTCGGCAGCCACCTGGTCAGTCATCCAAAGGTGCGCATGGTCTCGTTGACGGGGGATATCGTCACCGGGCAGAAGATCCTCCAGGCCGCCGCGAAAACCCTCAAGCGCACGCATCTCGAACTAGGCGGCAAGGCCCCGGTGATTGTCTGTGACGACGCCGACCTGCGGGCGGTGGTCGAGGGCGTGCGCACCTATGGTTATTACAACGCCGGCCAGGATTGCACCGCGGCCTGCCGGATCTACGCCCAGGCTGGGATTCATGACCGGCTGGTGGCCGAGCTCGGCGCGGCGGTCAGCAGCCTGCGTTTTGCTGGCAAGCGCGATGCCGACAACGAAATCGGCCCGCTGATCAGTGTTCGCCAGCGCGACCGGGTCGCCAGTTTCGTCGAGCGCGCCCTCGGCCAGCCACACATCGAGCGCATCACAGGTGCGGCGGTGCATTCCGGTGCCGGTTTCTATTACCAGCCGACCCTGCTGGCCGGCTGCAAGCAAAGCGATGAAATCGTCCAGCGCGAAGTATTCGGCCCGGTCGTCACCGTGACCCGCTTCGACGAACTCAGCCAGGCGGTGGATTGGGCCAATGATTCGGAATATGGCCTGGCGTCCTCGGTGTGGACCCAGAACCTCGACAAGGCGATGCAGGTGGCGGCGCGGCTGCAATACGGCTGCACCTGGATCAACAGCCATTTCATGCTGGTCAGCGAAATGCCCCACGGTGGACTGAAACGTTCGGGCTATGGGAAAGACCTGTCCAGCGATTCGCTCCAGGACTACAGCGTGGTGCGACACATCATGGCCAGGCATGGCCAGCATCTCTAGATAACAGCACTACTCTAATAACAAGCCATTCGTGGCGCTTCACCGGTTCAAAACTGCCCCGACCATAATTAAAGCAAGAGGGATTTCCATGTACGCGCACAAGACCGTATTGCTCAGTGCAATCACCACGGCGTTGCTGACCAGCGTCAGCCTGCAGGCCGCCGAACCGCTCAAGGCCGTTGGTGCTGGCGAAGGCCAACTGGACATCGTCGCCTGGCCGGGCTACATCGAACGCGGTGAAAGCGACAAGGCCTACGACTGGGTCACCGGCTTCGAGAAGGAAACCGGCTGCAAGGTCAACGTGAAAACCGCCGCGACGTCCGATGAAATGGTCAGCCTGATGACCAAGGGCGGCTATGACCTGGTGACCGCCTCGGGCGATGCGTCGTTGCGGCTGATTGCCGGCAAGCGCGTGCAACCAATCAATACCGCGCTGATCGCCAACTGGAAAAACCTCGACCCGCGCCTCAAGGACGCGCCGTGGTACGTGGTCAACCAACAGACCTACGGCACCCCGTACCAATGGGGCCCCAACGTATTGATGTACAACACCAGCGTGTTCAAGCAGGCACCGACCAGTTGGAGCGTGCTGTTCAACGCGCAAAACCTGCCCGACGGCAAGCCGAACAAGGGCCGGGTGCAAGCCTACGATGGCCCGATCTACATCGCCGACGCTGCGCTCTACCTCAAGGCCACCAAGCCTGAGCTGGGCATCAAGGATCCGTACCAACTCGACGAAGCCCAGTACAAGGCGGTGCTCGAACTGCTGCGGGCCCAGCAGCCGTTGATCCATCGCTACTGGCATGACACCACCGTGCAGATGAGCGATTTCAAGAACGAAGGCGTGGTGGCGTCCGGCGCCTGGCCGTATCAGGTCAACGGCCTGATGAACGAGAAACAGCCGATCGCCTCGACCATTCCGAAAGAAGGTGCCACCGGCTGGGCCGACACCACGATGCTGCACGCCGAGGCCAAGCATCCGAACTGCGCCTACAAATGGATGGACTGGTCGCTGCAACCGAAAGTACAGGGCGACGTCGCCGCGTGGTTCGGCTCCTTGCCGGCGGTGCCGGCCGCGTGCAAGGGCAGCGAGCTGCTGGGCGCCGAAGGTTGCAAGACCAACGGCTTCGATCAGTTCGACAAGATCGCCTTCTGGAAAACCCCACAGGCCGAGGGCGGCAAGTTCGTGCCGTACAGCCGCTGGACCCAGGATTACATTGCGATCATGGGCGGACGGTAAATCGGAGCAACCCTGTGGCGAGGGAGCTTGCTCCCGC
>NZ_JAOSHO010000205.1 GCF_025917275.1 Pseudomonas agronomica
TCACCTGCCGTTGACCCCCAACGGCAAGCTCGACCGCAAGGCCCTGCCGGGCATCGAGGCCGGGCGCTGGCAAAACGCATACGAGGCGCCGGTCAGCGAACTGGCGCAGCAAGTCGCGGCGATCTGGGCCCAGGTGCTCACCGTCGAACGCGTGGGCCTTAACGATCACTTCTTCGAGCTGGGCGGCCACTCGCTGCTGGCGGTCACCGCCGTCTCGCGCATGGCCCTCGAACTGGGGTTGAGCCTGACCCCGCAACTGCTGTTCCAGCACCCCGTCCTGCAGGATTTCGTCGCCCGACTCGACAGCACCGACGGGACAATCAATGAAGAGAAACTGAACAAGCTGGACGCCCTGCTTGATGAAATGGAGGAAGTCTGATGGACAAGAGTGTTGCTTTGAGGGTTGCCAAGCGCTTTATCACTCTGCCGCTGGACAAACGCAGGCTGTACCTGGAGAAGATGCTGGAGGAGGGCGTCTCGCCGGCCAACCTGCCGATCCCCGAAGTGCGTTCCGGGTTCGAGCACATTCCGCAGTCCTACGCCCAGGAGCGCCAGTGGTTCCTCTGGCAAATGGACCCGCACAGTTCGGCCTACCACATTCCCAGCGCCTTGCGTCTCAAGGGCCAGTTGGACGTGCCGGCCCTGGAGCGCAGCTTCAATGCCCTGGTCGAGCGCCACGAAAGCTTGCGCACCACGTTCGGTGAGCTCGGTGAGCAAGCCGTGCAGGTCATCCACCGGCATCTGCCCCTGAGCATCGCTGTCGAGGCGCTGCCCATCGGTTCATCGGTCAGCGAGGACGCGGGCATCAAGGCTTACGTCGAAGGCGAAACCGCGCGTCCGTTCGATTTGCGCCAAGGGCCGTTGCTGCGGGTTTCGCTGTTGAAAATCGCCGAGGACGACCACGTGCTGGTGTTGATCCAGCACCACATCATCGCCGATGGCTGGTCGATGCGCGTGCTGGTGGACGAACTCGTGCGCTGTTACGCCGCCGACACCGGCGGCCAGCCGCTGGCATTGCCGGAACTGCCGGTGCAATACGCCGACTACGCCATCTGGCAACGCCATTGGCTGGAAGCCGGCGAGCGCGAACGCCAGTTGGCCTATTGGGTCCAGACCCTGGGCGACGAGCAACCGGTGCTGGAGCTGCCGTTCGATCATCCGCGCCCCCCGGTGCAAAGCCTTCGTGGCGCGCGGCTAGATATCAAGTTGAAGCCGGAATTGGCCGCGTCGCTGAAGCAACTGGCCCAGCGAGAAGGCGCCAGCCTGTTCATGGTCTTGCTCGCCTCGTTCCAGGCGTTGTTGCACCGCTACAGCGGCCAGCCACAGATCCGCGTCGGCGTGCCGACGGCCAATCGCAATCGGGTCGAGACCGAAGGGTTGATCGGCTTTTTCGTCAACACCCAGGTCCTCAATGCCCAGGTCGATGGGCAGATGCCCTTCGATGAATTGCTCGCCCAGGTCAAGCAAGCGGCCATGGCGGCCCACGCCCATCAGGACCTGCCGTTCGAGCAACTGATCGAAGCCCTGCAACCGGAGCGCAGCCTCAGCCACAGCCCGATTTTCCAAGTCATGTTCAACCACCAGAACGCCGATGCTGCGGGCCGTCGGCAGATGCAGCTGCCGCAACTGCGGGTCGAGGACCTGACGTGGGAAGGGCGCACCGCCCAGTTCGACTTGACCCTGGGCACCTACGAAACAGCGCAGGGCATCGCCGCAGAGCTGACCTACGCCACCGATCTCTTCGAACCGCAGACCGTCGAGCGCCTCGCCGAGCACTGGCAAAACCTGCTGCAAGGCATCGTCGATGCGCCCCGCCAGCGAGTCGGCGAACTGCCGCTGCTCGACCCGGCGCAACAGCGTCTCACGCAACAGCAATGGCTGCGCGTCGCCGACCACGGCGCCGAAGCCGTGTGCGTGCACCAGCGCATCGCTGACCAGGCGCAACGCGCCCCCGCCGCACTGGCGCTGACCGTTGACGGACAATCCCTGAGCTACCGGCAACTGAACGCCCGCGCCAATCAACTGGCTCACCGCCTGATCGATCTGGGCGTGTCGCCCGGCCAGTTGGTGGGCATCGCGGTGGAGCGCAGCGTCGAGATGATTGTCGGCCTGCTGGCGATCCTCAAGGCCGGCGCCGCCTACGTGCCGCTGGACCCGGCGTATCCCGAGGATCGCCTGGCCTACATGATTGAGGACAGCGGTATTGCATTGCTGCTGACCCAGGCCCGTTTGCAGACGCGATTGCCTATTCCACCGACGCTCCGGACCCTGCTGCTCGATCAGCCGGACGGAGCACTGCAAGACGCCCCGAAAACCTGCCCGGCCGTATCGCTGACCGACGAGCACCTGGCCTACGTCATCTACACCTCCGGCTCCACCGGCAAGCCCAAGGGCGTGATGGTTCGCCATGGCGCACTGGGTAATTTCATCACCAGCGTGATCGCCCAGCCGGGCCTCGCGGCCAGTGACCGCATGCTGTCGCTGACGACCTTCTCCTTCGATATCTTCGGCCTGGAAATCTACGGGCCGCTGTGCGCCGGGGCTCGCATCGTGCTGACCGGGCAGCACGTGCACCAGGATCCGCAAGCGGTGCTGGCGCTGGTCGAACAACACGACGTCACGGTGCTGCAAGCGACGCCGTCGAGCTGGCGCATGCTGCTCGATCACGAGCAGGCCTCGGTGCTGTCCGGCCGGACTTTCCTGTGCGGCGGCGAAGCCTTGCCCCAGGAACTGGCGCAGCGACTGCTGGCGCTTTCGCCGAAGCTCTGGAACCTCTACGGGCCGACCGAAACCACCATCTGGTCGGCGCTGCACCCGTTGAGCCCCGAGCGCGACCGGCCCTTCCTTGGCCTGCCGCTGGACAACACGGCGCTGTACATCGTCGGCAGCGACCTGACGCTCAACCCGCCCGGCGCGCCGGGTGAGCTGCTGATTGGTGGCGCTGGCCTGGCCCGTGGTTATTTCCAGCGCCCGGGGCTGACCGCCGAACGCTTCGTCCCTGATCCGTTTTCCACCAGCGGCGAGCGGCTGTACCGCACCGGCGACCTGACCCGTTATCGCGCCGAAGGGGTGGTCGAATACCTCGGCCGCATCGACCATCAGGTGAAGATCCGCGGCCTGCGGATTGAACTCGGGGAGATCGAAGCCGCTTTGCTGGCCCAGGACAGTGTGCGCGAAACCGTGGTGGTCGCCCACGACGGCCCGACCGGTGCGCAACTGGTGGGCTACGTCGTGCCTGCCAGCGGCGAAGTGCCGGAGCTCGATGCGTCGCTGCGCGCCACGCTCAAGGCCGCCCTCAAGGCGCAGTTGCCGGACTACATGGTCCCGGCGCACCTGTTGTTCCTGGCTCGGTTGCCGCTGACGCCCAACGGCAAGATCGATCGCAAGGCCTTGCCGGCGCCCGACGCCAGCGACGTGCAACAGGCCTACGTGGCGCCTCGTAGTGAGGCCGAGCAACAAGTCGCGGCGATCTGGCAGGACGTGCTCAAGCTTGAGCGCGTGGGCCTGGAGGACAATTTCTTCGAGTTGGGCGGGCATTCGCTGCTGGTGACCCAAGTAGTTTCGCGGATCCGCCGAGTGCTGGGCATCGAGGTGCCGCTGCGCAGCCTGTTCGAACACAGCACCTTGCAGGCGTTCGTCGCGGCGTTCGAGGCCGCGCCCGGCGAACAGGTTCCGGCGCTGGTGCCGGTGCCTCGCGATGCGCCACTGCCGCTGTCGTTTGCCCAGGAACGCCAGTGGTTCCTCTGGAAAATGGACCCGGACAGCGCCGCCTATAACATCCCCACGGCCCTGCGGATGCGCGGCACGCTGGACAAGGACGCGTTGCGCAAGAGTTTCGCTGCGCTGGTGGCGCGTCACGAAAGCTTGCGCACCTTGTTCGTCGAAGAGGACGGGCGCACCTGCCAGGTCATTCGCGGGCAGGGGGAGGTCGATTTCGTCGAGCAGTGTCTGGCAGGGCGTGACATCCAGGTCTTGATCGAACAGCAGACCCACCGCCCGTTCGATCTGCTGACTGATTCGTTGCTGCGCGTGGCGCTGCTTGAAATGGACGAACAGGACCACATCCTGGTGCTGACGCTGCATCACATCGTTTCCGATGGCTGGTCCTTGCAGGTGATGGTCGATGACCTGATGAGCCTGTATTCGGCGTTCGTCCAAGGCCAGCAAGCGCATCTGCCACCGTTGGCAGTGCAATACGCCGATTACGCCGTCTGGCAGCGGCAATGGATGGCGGACGGTGAGCGGGATCGTCAACTGGCCTATTGGTCCGGGCAACTGGGTGGCGAACAACCGTTGCTGGAACTGCCCACCGACCATCCGCGCCCGGCGCAGCAAAGCCTGCGCGGCGCACGCCTGCCAATCGTGTTGGACGCGGCCTTGAGCGCCGGTCTCAAGGCCCTGGCCCGACGGGAAAACGTCACGTTGTTCGTGCTGTTGCTCGGTTCGTTCCAGGCGCTGCTGCACCGCTACAGCGGCCAGGCCGACATCCGCGTCGGCGTGCCGATCGCCAACCGGCAACGGCTGGAAACCGAGCGGCTGATCGGTTTCTTCGTCAACACCCAGGTCCTGCGCAGCGAGTTCCACAGCGAGCTGACCGGCGCCGCGCTGCTGCAACAGCTCAAGCAAACGGCCATGGCCGCGCAGATGCACCAGGACTTGCCTTTCGAGCAATTGGTGGATGCCTTGCAACCGCAGCGCAACCTCAGTCATAGCCCGCTGTTCCAGGCGATGTTCAACCACCGCAACGAAGCTGATTCGGCGTTCGCCAATGCCTTGCCGGACCTTTGCGTCGAACCCCTGGGCTGGACGCAGCGCACCGCGCAATTCGATTTGAGCATGGACACAGTCGAAAGCCCGCAGGGCCTGCACGCGGCCCTGACCTACGCAACGGATCTGTTCGAGCCGGCGACCATCGAGCGCATGGCCCGGCATTGGCTCAACCTGTTGCACGAGCTGGTGCACGACCTGCATCGCCCGGTGGGGCAGTGGACGCTGCTGGACGAGGACGAGCGCCGGCACATGCTCATCGATTGGAACGCGACGGCGCAGCAATACCCGCCTGAGCGCAGCGTGCAAAGCCTGATCGAGGAACAGGTGCGCCGGACCCCGGACGCGCCTGCGCTGGTCTTCGGCGAGCAGCGCCTGAGCTACCGCGAACTCAATGCTCGGGCCAACCGCCTGGCCCATCGCTTGATCGACCAGGGCGTCGGCCCCGACGTGCTGGTGGGCATCGCCGTGGAGCGTTCCGTGGAGATGGTGCTGGGGCTGTTGGCGATTCTCAAGGCCGGCGGCGCCTACGTGCCGCTGGACCCCGAATACCCGCGTGATCGCCTGGCCTACATGTTCGAAGACAGCGGCATTGGTTTGCTGCTGACCCAGCAACATCTCATCGATTCCTTACCGATTCCGGACGGGCTGCGCAGCCTGGTGCTGGACTTGCCCGACGACGACTTGTACGCCAGCCGCGACAGCAATCCCGCCGTAGAAGTCCACGGTGAGAACCTGGCTTACGTGATCTATACCTCCGGTTCCACCGGCAAACCCAAGGGCGCGGGCAATCGCCACAGTGCCCTGGTCAACCGGCTGTGCTGGATGCAACAGGCGTATGGTCTCGATGCCTCGGACAGCGTGCTGCAAAAGACGCCATTCAGTTTCGACGTGTCGGTGTGGGAGTTCTTCTGGCCGCTGCTGACCGGTTCGACGTTGGTGGTGGCCGCGCCGGGCGCCCATCGCGACCCGGCGCAGCTGATCGAACTGATCACGGCCCAGGGCATCACCACGCTGCACTTCGTGCCGTCGATGCTCCAGGCGTTCGTGCAGGATTCGCGCGTGGCCGAATGCACCAGCCTCAAGCGGATTGTCTGCAGCGGCGAAGCGCTGCCGGTGGATGCCCAGCAGCAGGTGTTCGCCAAGCTGCCCAACGCCAACCTGTACAACCTCTACGGCCCCACCGAGGCGGCCATCGACGTGACGCACTGGACCTGTGTCGAGGAGGGACGCGACAGCGTGCCGATCGGCCAGCCGATCGCCAATCTCGGCACCTACATCCTCGACGATGAACTGTCGCCGGTTCCAGTGGGGGTGATCGGTGAGTTGTATCTCGCCGGCGAAGGGCTGGCGCGGGGTTACCACCGACGCGCGGCGTTGACCGCCGAGCGCTTCGTCACCGGGCCATTCGGCCATGGCCAACGCTTGTATCGGACCGGCGACCTGGCGCGTTATCGCCCTGACGGTGTGATCGAATATGCCGGGCGGATCGACCATCAAGTGAAGATCCGCGGCCTGCGCATCGAGCTGGGGGAAATCGAAGCGCGCCTGGCCGAGCACGATGCCGTGCGCGAAACCGTGGTCCTGGCCCAGGACGGCACGCTGCTGGTGGCCTACGTGGTGCCGGCGCGCGCCGAGCTGCTGGCCGCCGATGACGCCGTTCGCCAGGCGCTGCAAGCGCGCCTCAGGGAACATCTAAGCCAAGCCTTGCCCGACTACATGGTGCCGCAACACTGGGCGTGGCTGGAAAAAATGCCGGTCAGCCCCAACGGCAAGCTGGAGCGCAAGGCGTTGCCCAAGGCCGAGCCGAGCGCTCATCCCCAGGCCTGCATCGCAGCCGTGACCGCGCAGGAACAGACGCTGGTGGATATCTGGCAAAGCGTGCTCGGACGAGAGCGCGTGGGCGTGACCGACAATTTCTTCGAGCTGGGCGGCGATTCGATCATCTCCATCCAGGTCGTGAGCCGGGCCCGTCAGGCCGGTATCCATTTCAGTCCCAAGGACCTGTTCCTGCACCAGACCATCCAGGGTTTGGCCGGCGTGGCGACAACCGGAGACGGTGGGCTGGTGATCGACCAGGGCCCCGTGACAGGGGAGGCGCTGCTGTTGCCGTTCCAGCAGTTGTTCTTCGAACAGGCCATGGCCGAGCCTCATCACTGGAACCAGTCGGTGTTGCTCAAGGGCGTGCGACCGGTGCACGCCGGGCATCTGGAGCAGGCGTTGCAGGCCTTGGTCGAACATCACGATGCGTTGCGCCTGGCCTTCACCCATGAGGACGGCGCCTGGATCGCTCGCCATAGAACTTTGACGGAGCAGCGTTCACTCTGGCAGCACTCACCCTTGCTGTGGACCGCCGAAGTCGCGGATGCGCAGGCCCTCGAACGCCTGGCCGAACGCGCCCAGCGCAGCCTGGAACTGGACAGCGGCGCGCTGCTGCGCGGTGTTCTGGCGACCCTGGCCGATGGCAGCCAGCGGCTGTTGCTGGTGATCCATCACCTGGTGGTGGACGGCGTGTCGTGGCGGGTTCTGCTGGAAGATTTGCAACGGGCCTATGACCAATTGCAGGCCGGCCAGACGCCGACATTGCCGGCCAAGACCACGTCTGCACAGGCCTGGGCGCAACGGTTGCAGATTCATGCCGGCAGCGCGACGTTGCAGGGCCAAGTCGCGTACTGGCAGGCGCAATTGGACGGCGCTCGCCACGATCTGCCTTGCGACCATCCCGGGGGTGATTTGCGCAGGTGCCTTGGGGCGCAAGTGCAGACGCGGCTGGACAAAGCACTGACCCGACGACTGTTGCAGCAAGCACCGGCGGCCTATCGCACCCAGGTCAACGACCTGCTGTTGACGGCGCTGGCGCGGGTGATCGGCCGCTGGACTGCCCAGGCTTCGACTTTGATCCAGTTGGAAGGCCATGGCCGCGAGGCGCTGTTCGATGATGTGGACCTGAGTCGCAGCGTGGGTTGGTTCACCAGCCTGTTCCCGGTGCGCCTGACCCCGACGGCGACCGCCGAAGGCTCGATCAAGGCAATCAAGGAGCAACTGCGGGCGATCCCTGACAAAGGGCTCGGCTTCGGCGTGTTGCGCTACCTGGGCGATGAACCGACGCGTCGTGCCCTCGCGGCACTGCCGGTGCCGCGCATCACCTTCAATTACCTCGGGCAGTTCGACAGCGGCTTCAGCGAGGAGGCCGACGGGCTGTTTGTCCCGTCCAGCGAGTCGGCGGGCGCGGCCCAGAGTCCGTTGGCACCGCTGGACAACTGGCTGACCCTCAACGGCAGCGTCTATGCCGGCGAGTTGAGCATCGACTGGACCTTCAGCACGCAGATGTTCGACGAAGCAACGATCCAGGCACTGGGGGTGGATTACGCTCGGGAATTGCAGGAACTGATCGACCACTGTTGCGAGACCCAGCGCCACGGCTTCACGCCGTCGGACTTTCCCCTGGCCGGGTTGGACCAAGACCAATTGGACGCGTTGCCGCTGGTGGCCCGAGAGGTGGAGGACCTCTATCCGCTGTCGCCGATGCAACAAGGCATGCTGTTCCACACGCTGTATGAGCAACAGGCCGGCCACTACATCAACCAGATGCGTGTGGAGGTCGAAGGATTGGATGTCGAACGCTTCCGCCAGGCCTGGCAAGCGGCGACCGACGCCCATGACGTGCTGCGCAGCGGTTTCGTCTGGGAAGGCGATTTCAAGCGTGCGTTGCAGGTGGTGCACAAGCGTGTAGAGGTTGCGTTGCAGTTGCACGACGCACGCATGGAGGCTGATTTGCCTCGCTACCTGGAAACCCTCGCAACGGCCCAGCGCCAGCAAGGGTTTGCCCTGGAAGCGGCGCCGTTGTTGCGGTTGGTGGTCGTTCGGGTGGCGGACAACCACTATCAGTTGATCTACACCAGCCATCACATCTTG
>NZ_JAOSHO010000206.1 GCF_025917275.1 Pseudomonas agronomica
GTAATGAAAAGCGTGGCGAAGGGCTGGGGCTCGGGCTGTCATTGGTGCAACGAATCTGTGAAAACCAGGGTTGGACAGTCAGCCTCAGCACGATGGAACCCAACGGCTGCCGTTTCGAGGTGGATCTGAATCCGAAGGGTTGATATCTACGCTTGAAAAATCTTGAAACGATTCGTCAGTTTGCGTGACGGATTTTTCACAAAGAGATGACATGCCGGTTCATAAGGTAGGGGCATTCGTAAAGGAGTGCCCCCCTATGTCAAAGACCGTCAAGCTGGATTTTTCTGAAAAATACGACGAGCAGCACGCCAAGCAGTATTTTCTCAAGCATCGTAGCGGCTTGAGCCGCCGTCTTTCGAACCAACGCGACCAGCAACTGGCCCGTCGTGCCCTGGCCTTGGCGGGTGATCCAGGCCTGGTACTGGATCTGCCTTGCGGTGCGGGGCGTTTCTGGCCATTGCTGGCCGAAAAACCCAACCGGGCCATCATCGGCGCGGACAATTCCGAAGCCATGGTCCAGACCGCAATGAGTGTTCAGCCCGCCGATGTCGTGAAACGGGTACAACCCTTGCACACTTCTGCGTTCGACATTGCCTTGCCTGATAACGCCGTTGACAGCATTTTTTGTATGCGCCTGCTTCACCACATCGGGGAAGCCGCGCACCGACTGGCGATTTTGCGGGAATTCGAGCGTGTCAGCCGGGACAGCGTGATCGTTTCACTGTGGGTCGATGGCAATTTCAAAGCCTGGAAGCGCAAACAAGCTGAGCGAAAGCGTGGGCAGAAAGGCTACCAAAACCGATTTGTGTTACCTGCTGCTACAGTAGAGGACGAATTTCGGCAGGCCGGGTTTCGAATCCAGGAACGATTGGATTTCCTACCGTTCTATGCCATGTGGCGAGTTTATGTATTACGCAAGGGGTAACGGGCATGGCAGTAGAGGCAGCAGAAGCGCCTATGGCTTCTCGTAGTTGCTTTGATCATTTTTGGAATCAGCGCGGTGAGTGGGTGGAAGAACCCAATACGCGCCGTGGCGGCGAAAGCGGTGTACAGCGGATCAGCGATAATGGCGAGCTGCTGTATGCCAAGCGCCAGACAGGCCACATCTACCGCAGCCTTCTGCACCCGTTTGGTCGCCCGACCGTGCTGCGTGAGCAGCGCGCCTTGTCGGCACTGAGCGAACTCAACGTCACGGTGCCGCAGATTTTTTTCTGTGGCGCGCAAAGAGACCCGGTGCACAAGTGGCGGGCGCTATTGGTGACCCACGCGCTGGATGGCTTCCAGGAAATCGAACATTGGTATGCCGGAGGCGGACGCGAACGTCATGGCGAAGCGGTGCATGACCATATTCTCCAGTCGTTGGCTGAAAACCTGGCCCGTATGCACAAGGGCCGCTGGCAACATGGATGCCTCTACATCAAGCATGTGTTTGTCCGCGTGACCGGAGAAGGCGAGTCGGCGAAAGCCGAAGTCGCGCTGCTGGATTTCGAGAAATGCCGACAACGCCTGACTGCCCGAAGCGCTGCTTCCCATGACATGAAGCAACTGCGGCGCCATTCGTCGTTTCCTGATTCAGACTGGAAAAAACTGGTCTACTTTTATGAGACGGCGTTTGGCAGCGCTATCAAAGGTTTATAGCGATGAAACTAGAAATTGCTAGAGGTTTGTTTCTAGTCGGAGCCCTGGCAGTTGCGTCAATGGCGGTAGCGGTATGGGAGCAGCCGCGATCACAGATCCTCAGCGCCTCCAACAGTACTTCCACTGTGGGTGCGCATTGCCCTTTGCCTCGAGTCGCCAAGGCGACGGATGTGATCCGACCGGATAACGATCTGTTGCTGTTCATGTTTGGCCTGTCCCAGGGTATGAAGCCCCAGAGCTGAGCATCTTGAACAAAAACAAAGGCCTCGCATTTGCGAGGCCTTTGTTTTTTGCACGGACAATACGTCTCAGTGCTTGTCGGCTTTGGCCAGCAGCGTGTAGACACAAGGCAATACGAACAACGTGAACAATGTGCCGATCGACATGCCGGTGGCAATCACCGTGCCTATGTCGAAGCGGCTGACTGCACCGGCGCCGGTGGCCAGGATCAACGGCACCATGCCGAATACCATGGCGGCAGTGGTCATCAGTACGGGCCGCAGTCGTATCGACGCGGCCTGCTCAACGGCATCGCGCGGGCTCAGGCCTTGTTCCTTGCGCAGTTGGTTGGCGAACTCGACGATCAGGATACCGTGCTTGCTGATCAGTCCAATCAGCGTCACCAGCCCGACCTGGGTGTAGATGTTCATGCTCGACCAGCCGAGGAACAGCGGAATCAGCGCGCCGCAAATGGATAGGGGCACCGTGACCAGGATGACCAATGGATCCCGGAAACTCTCGAACTGCGCGGCCAACACCAGGAAAATAATCGCCAGCGCCAGGCCAAAGGTCACCCACAGTGCACTGCCTTCCTGTACGAATTGGCGCGAAGCTCCGGCGTAATCGAAGGCGAACCCCACCGGAGCCTCCTCATGTGCGATCTGGCGGACGGTTTCAATGGCCTCGCCCATGCTCACGGTTGGAAAGCCTGAAATCGTCACGGCATTGAGTTGCTGGAACTGGTTCAATTGGCGCGGTCGTGCCCGGTCGCTGACCTTGATCAACGTTGACAGCGGGAGCGATTCGCCCTGGGCATTCTTTACGTAGTAATTGTTCAGCCAGTCCGGATTGTCCCGGAACGGTCGTTCGACCTGGGCAATCACTTTGTAGCTGCGCCCTTCGAGGGTGAAGCGGTTTATCTCGGACTCACCCAGCAGTGTTGCCAGGGTTCCGCCCAGGTCCTGCATCGACACGCCCATCTGGGCGGCCTTGGCGCGATCGATATCCACCACGACTTCGGGTTTGTCAAAGGCCAGGTCGATGTCCATGAAAGCGAATTTTCCGGACTCCAGAGCACGTTTCTTGACCCGTTCGGCAATCTGCAGCAGCGTCGTGTAGTCCTTCGGCGAATTGATGACGAACTCGAAGGGCAAGCCTTCGCCGGTACCCGGCAGCGAGGGCAGGTTGAAACCGAAGATCTGCAGGCCCGGGATGCTTTCCAGCTTGGCCTGGACCTCGGGCAGGATTTGCATCTGGGTGCGGCTGCGTTCGTTCCAGGGTTTGAGCAAGAAGCCGCCGATGCCTGACTGGACGCCGTTATAGCCGTTGATCTGGAAAGAGGAGTAGTACTCGGGGAACTCCTTGAAGATCGTGATGAAGTGATCGGTGTAGGCGTTCAGGTAATCGAGGTTGGTCGTCTTCGGCGCGTTGGCCATCATGAAGATGATGCCTTGGTCCTCGTCGGGCGCCAGCTCGGACTTGGTGAACATGATCAGCACGGGAATGAGCAACAGCACGATCAGTGCGAATACCAGCACCACGGGGCGACTGTCGAGCGTGCCATGGAGCATGCCTTGATAACGTTTTTTCAGGCGTTCGAAAATCACGTCCAGCCGATGGGCCAGCCCCGAGGGATTCTCGTCATGGCGCAGGAGCATCGCGCACATCATCGGTGACAGGGTCAGCGCGACGATGCCTGAAATGACCACTGCGCCAGCCAGGGTCAAGGCGAACTCCTTGAACAATGCCCCCGTCAGGCCTTCAAGCAGGCCGATTGGCGCATACACCGCCGCGAGGGTGATCGTCATCGAGACCACCGGCATGGCTATTTCCCGCGCGCCTTCAATGGCGGCATCGAATGGCGTCTTGCCTTCCTCGATATGCCGGTGGATGTTTTCCACCACCACGATGGCATCGTCCACCACCAGGCCGATGGCGAGCACCATGGCCAGCAGCGTCAGCAGGTTCATGGAGTAGCCCATCAACTGCATGAAGAACATGACGCCGATCATCGACAGTGGAATGGTCACGACCGGGATGAGCACCGAGCGCAAGGCGCCGAGGAACAGGAAGACCACGACGATGACGATCAGGACCGCCTCGAACAGGGTCTTCACCACTTCGTCAATGGAGGCCTGGATGAACAACGTGGCGTCATAGGCGATCTCGGCCTTGAGGTTGGTCGGAAGCTGGGCTTCCATCTCCGGCATGATCTTGCGCACTTCCTTGATCACGTCCAGTGGGTTCGCGCCGGGCGTGGCCTTGATCCCGATGTATACCGAAGGCGTGCCGCCAAAGGAGCTGATGGTGTCGTAGTTTTCGGCACCCATTTCCACCCGAGCGACGTCCCGCAACAACACGCGGCTATCCCCGGCGGTCTTGAGGGGGATCGCGGCGAACGCCTCGGCGGACTTGAGTTCGGTGTTGGCGTTGATGCTGGTAACGACGTATTCGCCTTTCACTTCACCGGCAGCGGAAAGGAAGTTCTGCTGGCGCACGGCATTGGTCACGTCGGCAGCCGTCAGCCCAAAGCCTGCGAGCTTGACCGGGTCCAGCCAGAGGCGCATGGCAAAGACCTGGTTGCCAAGGATCTCCGCCTCAGCCATGCCGGGCAGGGTCGCCAGTTTCGGCTGGATGACCCGTGACAGGTAGTCGGTGATCTGCGGATTGTTCAACTCCTTGCTGAAGAAGCTGATGTACATGAGCGCCGAAGCATCGGCTGCTTCTCGGCTAAGCACCGGGTCCTCGGCGTCCTGGGGCAACTGGTTCTTGACCTCGTTGGCCTTGGCCAGCAGTTCGGTGAAGAGCCGGTCGCTGTTGGAGCCGATGCGGGCATAGACCGAGATCACCGAGAAATTCTGCCGGCTGACCGAGGTCATGTAGTCGATGCCTTCGGCACTGGCCAGGCTTTGTTGCATCGGCTGGGTGATATAGCCCTGGATGGTCTCTGCGTTGGCCCCGGGGTACGCGGTGGTCACCGTGATCAGGGCGTTTTCCATCTGCGGATACTGACGCAGGGGCAGTTTGCTCCAGGCCTGGAAGCCCAGCAGCACGATCAACAGGCTGACCACGGTGGCGAGCACCGGACGGCGGATGAACGGATCGGTAAAAGCCATGGGGATTCCTTGATCAGTCCGCGCGCGGCAGGCTGTTCTGTTCGGTCAGGGTCTTGTCGTCGCTGATGGCGATGGACGTTCCGTTGTCGAGCTTGAGCTGGCCGGCAATCACCACTTCTTCACCGCTGTGCACGCCCTTGGTCACCAGGACTTGCCCGTCGCGACGCTCACCCGTCTCGACGAAGCGCCGTTCGGCGATCAGGACAGGCTGGCCTTTGTCATCTTTCTCGACGCTGCCATCGGCGGCTTTCTTCTGGGTCACGACGTACATCGAGTTGCCATAGAGCGTATAGGTCACCGCGCTCTCCGGAACGACGATGCCGGCGGCGACGTCTGGCAATACGACCTGCAGGTTGGCGAACATGCCGGGCAGCAACTTGCCATCGGGGTTGGCGAGGGTGGCGCGCACCAGCACGTTGCGGGTGGTGTCCTCGACCTTGGGGTTGATGGCGCCGATGGCACCGACGAACGTCTGGCCGGGATAGGCCGAGACGCTGACATTGACCGGTTGGGCAACAGCCAGCCGGGGCACCGCCTGTTCGGGAACGTAGAAATCCACGTACAGGCTACTGAGGTCCTGCAAAGTGGCGATCACCGTGCCGCTGGCCAGATAGTCGCCAACGTCCACCTGACGAATGCCGATGGTGCCGCTGAACGGCGCGACGATATGTTTCTTCGCCAGCGATGCCTTGAGCTGGTTGACCGTGGCCTGGTTCTTCTTCAACTGGGCCGCAAGCCGATCGAACTCGCCTTTGGAAATCGCCTGGCTGCCGACCAGTTGTCGACCCCGACCGAAATCCAGCTGCGACAGGCCAAGGTCGGCCTGGGCGGTTTCCAGCAGGGCGCTTTCGACTTCGCTGTCCAGTTGCAGGAGCGGTTGGCCGGCCTTGACCTTTTGCCCCGATTCGAACTGCAGCTTTTGCACCGTGCCGGCGATCTCCAGGCTCAGGTCAACGCCTTGCAAGGCCTTCAGGCTGCCGACGGTGGGCAGGCGAGACTGCCAGGGTTGCTCGGTGGCCTTGGCCACGGCAACGCTGACGGGGGGCGTCGGCGTTGAAAACGTCTGGATTTGCTTGTAGATGGAGAAAGCCTTGTAGCCTGCCAGTAACAGCACCACCAGCAGGACAACACCCAACATGATCAGCATGCGGCGTCGCAGCATGTTCCACTTCCTTGGAAAAGAACTGAGAGAAAATACCGATAGGCGGGCACATTACTCTCAGTGCCCGAGGGATTCCAAACGATGTTTTCCGTAATGTGTAAGGATTTTTCTTGAACTCCGAGGCCTGATGATCAGGCCAGATGTAGATGGTTGTCCCAGAGCCCCGCCGGTAGGTCCAGCGGTTTTGCAACCAGTTGCGACTGCCGGCAATCGTAGTAGCGGCAACGCCCCTGGCCCGACGTCACGACAAAACCGTCGGCCACCGCGCCAACCCCGGCGCAATCTGGCAGGGGCGCGTCCAGGCGAACTTCGCCGCTGTCCAGGTCCCAGATGAAAAAGCGATTGCCCCGTGGCGCTGTCAACGCCACCAGGCGCAATTCGCTGTGCACGGCCACGCTGGCGGTGTAGTGCCCCATGGCCTGCAACTGGTGTTCGGGCACGGGGAAGGCCTGGAAGGGTTGGCCCGGTCGCTTGATTGCCAACAGTTCCGACGGCTCGTGTGCGGCGCCCATGAATTGCTGGCCGGAGACGATGGTCCCGTCGCTGGCGATGCCCAAGTGACGCACGCTGTTCATCTGCTGGGCGAGGGTTTCCTTGCTCAGCAACGTGCCATCGCGCTGCATCAACACCAGGCTCGGCTCCATGGCATCAAGGTTCATGTCGACGCGACTTTCGGCCTCGGTGCGAATGCCGCCGTTGGCGACGACCAATGTCTCGCCGTCGGGCATCCAAGACACTTGATGGGGACCGATCCCGTGCGTGGAGATTTCGCCGCTGTGGACCAGCCGCTCGCCTTCAAAACGGTACACGCCCAGCAGGCCACGTCCCGGATCGCTGGTGTCGTTCTCTGTGGCGTACAACCACTCGCCGCTCTTGTGGATCACCGCATGACCGTAGAAGTGTCGGTTCGGCAACGAGGCAATGGTCTGCAACAACGTCCCGTCGCGCAGGTCGATCAGGTAGCTTTCGGTGCCTGGGCGACGGGCGACAAACAATGCGATCGGCAGCGTCGGATGATTGATGATGTCATGGCAACGCTGGCCGACCTGGGTAGCGAACACCCGGGTGCCGTCCAGTCGATAGCCGACAGCGAAGTGATTGCCATCGCCATCGTCCCGTGCCGAAAGCAGTAGCGGACTCTTGTCCTTTTGCTTGAACAGCGTCCAGCCGCCCAGGGTAACGGCACCCAGCAGCAAGCTGCCGAGTGCCAGAGCCTGACGTCGAAACATGATCAGTCACCGTCGTTGGCGTTGAAGCCCAGTTGGATGCCCAGCGCCTTGGCCAGTTCGCCTTCGTGCAGGCGGTGGACGACGTTGAGGCTGTCGTACAAATCGTTGAGTTGCTGGCGCCCGGCGTCGTCGTTGAGCATGTCGGTCAGCGAGCGCTGGGTGCTGGCGAACAGTTTCAACGAGGCGTCGTAGGCGGCATCGATCTTGTCCGCCAACGGCTTCTGCTCGCTTGGCAACAGACCGCGCAGGCCTTTGTTGTCCACGCCGACCCACACGGTCCTGGCGGCACTCAGGCTGGCTTCCAGGCCTTGCAGCGAAGATTGGCTGCGCCAGGCATCGGCCTGGAATGGTTGTGGTACGCCCTTGCTCTGGCGACCCATTGGCGTGCCGAGTTTTTTCTTCAAGGTGTCCAGGGCCGTGACCTGGACCCGCAGTAGATCGGCGATTGCCTCGTGGGAATCGGCGTAGCGCTGGTTAGGAAACTTGCTCATCTGAGCCAGCATGCCGTCGTTGGTATTCCAACGGGACAGGATCTCTTCGGCCAGTTGCTTCTGGCGTTCGCCGATGGCAGTGAGCAGCGGGCAATACTTGGCTTTCTGGGCGCTGTCGGCCATGTCGATCTTGGCGTCGAACAGCAGGTACTCGTAAGCCGAGAGCCCTTGCACGACGACACTGGACTTGGCCAGGCCGGCGGCGTCGATCTGTGGCTCGCTGTTGACCAGTTGCTCGACCTGACGGCCCACCAGGTTTTTCTTGTCCGGCCAGAACTGCACTTGCCAGGCACGGTTGCCCTCGGCCAATGGACCGATCAGCAACGGTTGCAGTTCGGCCCAGGCTTTTTGTGCCTTGAGGAAGTCGGCACGGGCGGTCTCCAGGTTTTCCTTGCCTTGGCAGAACGCCAGGGCACTGGTCGCCAGTTGCCGGTCGGCCTCGACCCAGCGGCTGTAGGTCGGCAGGATCACTTGCTTGGCAATGGCGGCCGACGTGACCGCTTGCGGATCCTGGGGCGAGCAGGCGCCGAGGGCGAGGGCGGCGAGGCTGGTGAACAACAGCTTGGGACGGAACATGTCGGACTCCCGTTTCAGGAAATGACGTTTAAAGGGAATTCAGGAAAGCCAACAGCGCAGCGCGCTGCTCGGCGTTGAATGCTAAAACCTGTCGCTGTGCCGCCTGGGCTTCGCCGCCATGCCAGAGCACGGCCTCGAGCAGGTTGCGGGCGCGACCGTCGTGCAGGAACTGGGTATGACCGCTGACGGTTTCGGTCAGGCCGATGCCCCACAGCGGCGGGGTCCGCCA
>NZ_JAOSHO010000207.1 GCF_025917275.1 Pseudomonas agronomica
TCCAGCGGGAGCAAGCTCCCTCGCCACGGGGAGATCGGTGGGACTCAGAGGCGAGGCAAGCTGATCACCGCCGTCAATCCACCCCCCGGCGTCTCTTCCAGGCCCAGGTGCCCACCCAAGCGCTCGGCGGCTTCCCGGGCGATGGTCATGCCCAGGCCGACGCCACCGGAGTTGCGGTTGCGCGAGCCCTCCAGGCGGAAGAATGGCTCGAATACCGCTTCGCGCTTGTCCGGCGCGATGCCGGGGCCATGGTCGATTACTCGGATCAGCAACTTGTGTTGCTGGTCTTCAAGGACAATCGATGCGTCGCCGGCGTAGCGCAGGGCGTTGTCGATGAGGTTGTTGATACACGAACGCAGGGCCATCGGTTGCACCTGCATAGGTGCGCAGACGCCACTGGCCTGCACATTGGCGCCCTGGTCCTGGGCGTTCTCGCTCAATGACTCCACCAGGGCCTGCACGTCCATCCACTGCAAGGCCTCGCTGGTGCGTTGTTCGTGCAGATAGGTCAGGGTGGCATCGAGCATGCCGATCATATCGTCCAGGTCTTGGCGCATCTGATCCTGCAACCGGCTGTCGTCGATCTGCTCCAGGCGCAGCTTGAGCCGAGATAGCGGGGTGCGCAGATCATGGGATACCGCCCCCAGCATGCGCGAGCGCTGCTGCACCTGCTCGCGGATCCGTCGTTGCATCAGGTTGAAGGTATGGGCGGCCTGGCGGGCCTCACGCGGACCGTTTTCCTCCAGTGGCGGGCTGTCGAGGTCCTCGCTCAGCCGTTCGGCGGCGTCGCTCAGGCGTTGGATCGGCCGGGTCAACGACTTGGCGCCGTACCAGGCCGCGACAATCAGGAACACAAACTGAAACGTCAGCGGCACCACGGGCCCGCCGAACCAGGGACGTGGGCCGGGTGGCGGGCCGGAGCGCGGGGGGCCTGCGCCTTGATGGGCAAACTCCGGGGGTGGCCCGGGATGTGGCGGCTTGTCGTAATGAAAGAACCAGGCAAAGGCCAACAGATGCGCCAGGATGATCGCTAGCAGCAGCACGCCGAACAGGCGGCCGAACAGGGAATCGAAGCGCAGGCGCATCAGCCGATATCCCGCGCGTCGAACAGGTAGCCTTCACCGCGCACGGTCTTGATCAATTGCGGGGCCTTCGGATCGTCACCCAGTTTCTGGCGCAAGCGCGACACCAGCAGGTCGATGCTGCGGTCGAAGGCCTCGATGGAACGACCGCGCGCAGCGTCCAGCAATTGTTCACGGCTGAGCACTCGGCGCGGACGCTCGATGAACACCCACAACAGGCGGAATTCGGCGTTGGACAGGGGCACCACCAATCCGCTGGCGGAGACCAACTGGCGCAGCACGCTGTTGAGTCGCCAGTTATCGAAGCGAATATTGGTGTGTTGCTCGCTGCGGTCATCGCGCACGCGGCGCAGGATGGTCTGGATTCGCGCCACCAGCTCCCTGGGTTCGAAGGGCTTGGCCATGTAGTCGTCGGCGCCCAGTTCCAGGCCGATGATGCGGTCGGTGGGTTCGCAGCGGGCCGTCAGCATGAGGATTGGAATGTCCGACTCGGCCCGCAGCCAGCGGCACAGTTGCAAACCGTCTTCGCCTGGCAACATCAGGTCCAGCACGACCACGTCGAAGTGCTCGGCCTGCATTGCCTGGCGCATGGCCGCGCCATCGGTCACGCCACTGGCGCGAATGCCGAAGCGGGCGAGGTAATCGATCAGCAGTTCGCGGATCGGTACGTCGTCATCGACGATCAGGGCGCGGGTCGTCCAGCGCCGATCATCGTCAGGCAGTTTCTGATCGCCAGCATTTGCAATGGGGGTGTTCTGCATGGGTGCGTCATCTGCCAGTTGGGCTGCCAACCGCATGGAGGGCGGCGAGGGCGTGTGTGAGCATAAGCTTCGGACGGTGGGCCGTGAAGCGCTGAAATAAACGGTTGCGGCGGCGCAGGGTAGCGTCCTGCCGTATTGTGCGCGTGTCATGAATGTATCGACCCTGACACAAACGGCAGCAGGGCCGATTGATGATTTACCGATCATCGGGTCCCGCAAGGGCGCTGGTTCCGCTACAATGCGCGCCGATTTCGACTTGCCTGAGAGCCCGCTCATGTCCGCCTGCCAGACGCCTATCATCGTCGCCCTGGATTTCCCTACCCGTGACGCCGCCCTGAAGCTGGCCGACCAGTTGGACCCCAAGCTGTGCCGGGTCAAAGTCGGCAAGGAACTGTTCACCAGTTGCGCTTCGGAAATTGTCGGGACCCTGCGCGACAAGGGGTTCGAAGTATTCCTTGACCTTAAATTCCATGACATTCCCAACACCACCGCCATGGCCGTCAAGGCGGCTGCGGAGATGGGCGTGTGGATGGTCAACGTGCATTGCTCCGGTGGCCTGCGCATGATGGCGGCCTGCCGTGAAGTGCTGGACCAGCGCAGCGGCCCGAAACCGCTGT
Organism: Pseudomonas agronomica; assembly: GCF_025917275.1. Classification (GTDB taxonomy): domain Bacteria; phylum Pseudomonadota; class Gammaproteobacteria; order Pseudomonadales; family Pseudomonadaceae; genus Aquipseudomonas; species Aquipseudomonas agronomica. Next base: position 2,461 of record NZ_JAOSHO010000207.1, read on the forward strand.
TGATCGGCGTGACCGTATTGACCAGCATGGAGCGTGAGGATTTGGCGGGGATCGGCTTGGACATCGAGCCCCAGGAGCAAGTGCTGCGTCTGGCGGCGCTGGCACAGAAGGCCGGCCTGGACGGCCTGGTCTGCTCGGCGCTGGAAGCTGGTGCCCTGAAAGCGGCGCACCCATCGCTGCAACTGGTGACACCGGGGATTCGTCCCGCGGGCAGCGCCCAGGACGATCAGCGTCGCATCCTGACCCCGCGCCAGGCACTGGACGCTGGCTCCGATTACTTGGTGATCGGTCGTCCGATCAGCCAGGCCGCCGACCCGGCCAAGGCGTTGGCAGCGGTCGTGGCCGAACTGGCCTGACCGAGACGCTGTAAAACGTGTGGGAGCGAGCTTGCTCGCGATGGCGGTACATCAGTCACGTTTGAGTCGACTGAGATACCGCTATCGCGAGCAAGCTCGCTCCCACACGTTTTACAGCGTCTCGGGGAATGTCTCCAGCCCTTCGACGATGTCTTCCTTGCTCTTGAGTTGCCCCTTGGCCATCCAGCCGGCCATTTCCTGTCCGGCCGCGGCGAACTGCGAGGCGTAGTCCATGACCACGAACCCTTCCATGCGCGCGCGGTTGACCAGCAGTGACAGGTAGTTGGCCGGGCCCTTCACCGCTTCCTTGTTGTTGTATTGGCTGATGGCGCCACAAATCACCACGCGGGCCTTGAGGTTCAGGCGGCTGAGCACTGCATCGAGGATATCGCCGCCGACGTTGTCGAAATATACATCCACGCCCTTGGGGCATTCGCGCTTGAGGCCGGCGTGGACGTCCTCATTTTTGTAGTCGATGGCGCCGTCGAAGCCCAACTCATCGATGAGGAACTTGCACTTGTCGGCGCCGCCGGCGATGCCGACCACGCGGCAGCCCTTGAGCTTGGCAATCTGTCCGGCAATGCTGCCCACGGCACCGGCAGCGCCTGAAAGCACGACGGTTTCGCCAGCCTTGGGCGCGCCGACATCCAGCAGGGCGAAATAAGCGGTCATGCCGGTCATGCCCAGTGCTGACAAATAGCGGGGCAGCGGCGCCAGTTTCGGATCGACCTTGTAGAAACCTCGTGGCTCGCCGAGGAAATAATCCTGCACGCCCAGGGCGCCATTGACGTAGTCCCCCACTGCAAACCCCGGGTTATTCGACGCAATGACTTGGCCGACGCCCAATGCCCGCATGACTTCGCCAATACCGACCGGTGGGATGTAGGACTTGCCTTCGTTCATCCAGCCGCGCATCGCCGGGTCGAGGGACAGGTACTCGTTCTTGACCAGGATCTGGCCCGCCGCCGGTTCGCCAACCGGGACTTGTTGATAGGTAAACGTCTCGCGGGTCGCGGCACCCACCGGGCGTTTGGCGAGCAGGAATTGGCGGTTGATCTGGGCGGTCATGACAGGCACTCAAGATGAATGAAGCTTTGTTGATAGACCTTCGACGCGCTCACCGCAAGGTTTGCCGATCCAGCGAATGCAGGTTGATCCAAACCAGTGATGGAGCGGTGGGTGGTGTTATCACGGGCGTTCATGCAGCGCCAACCGGCCACTGGATAGTGCTGCCGTGCCGTTGCGGTCGGTGGCTATAGTGCGGCGGTCAGCAATTCTTCGAGGCAGTGACAATGAGCATGACGTTTTCCGGGCAGGTGGCCGTGGTGACGGGCGGTGCGGCAGGTATCGGCCGGGCCACGGCCCAGGCGTTCGCGGCGCAAGGGCTGAAGGTCGTCGTTGCCGACCTGGATGTGGCGGGCGGCGAGGGTACGGTCGAGTCGATTCGCGAGGCGGGTGGCGACGCCGTGTTCGTGCGCTGCAACGTGACGCTCGACGGTGACGTGCGAAACCTGATGGGAGAGGTGATCAATGCCTACGGGCGCCTTGATTACGCCTTCAACAATGCGGGCATCGAAATCGAAAAGGGCAAGCTGGCCGACGGCACACTTGATGAGTTCGACGCGATCATGGGCGTCAATGTCAAAGGTGTCTGGCTGTGCATGAAGTACCAGCTGCCATTGTTGTTGGCCCAGGGCGGCGGTGCCATCGTCAACACAGCCTCGGTGGCGGGGCTTGGGGCGGCACCGAAGATGAGCATCTACGCGGCGTCCAAGCATGCGGTGATCGGCCTGACAAAATCGGCGGCCATTGAATATGCCAAGAAGAAAATCCGCGTGAACGCGGTGTGTCCGGCGGTGATCGACACTGATATGTTCCGTCGTGCCTATGAGGCAGACCCGAAAAAAGCCGATTTCGCCAACGCCATGCACCCGGTCGGGCGTATCGGCAAGGTTGAGGAGATCGCCAGCGCGGTGCTGTATCTGTGCAGCGATGGCGCAGCGTTCACCACCGGGCATTCATTGGCGGTGGACGGTGGGGTCACGGCATTCTGATGCCAACGGCTGTCGTTTCGGCGTAGGGCAAAACCCGCACTGGTTGCGGGTTCTTTTTTTCTGATGGGGGAAGGTTCCCTTGATCGAGCCGCCAATGTATTTCAAGGAATGAGAATGAGGCGTTTTCGAGTCGTTCTCTTACGTCGTCCCGCATCGGCCTGTGCTTAACTGTTTGTGGAAATGAAACAATCGCTTAGGAGCTTGGTTACTCATGGAATTGAGAATCGACCGGCAGGCCCTGGTGCCCGTCGTGCAGCAAATTGTCGATGCGTTAGCCATCTGGATTCGACAGGACGCGGTGGAGCCGGGGACTCGCCTGCCATCGATCCGGCAGTTGGCGCGGCAAAATCTGCTCAGCCAGGCCAGCGTCCATGAGGCCTGCCAGCGGTTGGTCGCCCAAGGCTTGCTGGCGTCGCGTCACGGTTCAAGCTTTTTTGTGGCTCCGGCTGTTTCCGATGCGGGAGCGACCGCTGAAGAGGCCTGGCTGCCAGGCGTGTCATCTGCCCCGGCTGACCCGACGCACCAGGCGTTGAAGCTGGGCTGCGGCGGCTTGCCCGAGAGCTGGCGCGAAAGCGATGACCTGGGTTATGCGATTCGACAGGTTAGCCGAACCGACATGGCGGGGCTGTTCAACTACGGCCCTCCACTGGGGCTGCCTGCCCTGCGTGAGCAATTGTCCAGGCGGCTCAAGCAGTTTGAAATCGATGCCGACGAAAACCGAATCCTGACCACTACGGGGGCCTTGCATGGGTTGGACCTGATCGTACGGACACTTTTGCCGCCGGGGTGCTGTGTCGTGGTGGAGAGCCCCGGTTATCCGAAGCTGTTCGATCTGCTCAGGCTGCATAAGATAGACATGCTCGAATTACCCAGGACGTCCCGCGGCCCGGACGTCGACGCTCTTCAATGTCTGTTGGCGATCCACAGGCCCAGCGCGATTTTTATCAACAGCACCTGCCACAACCCGACCGGTAGCAACCTGATTCCGGCGGTGGCCCAGCGGCTGCTGCAACTGGCAAGAAAGCACGCCATGTTGGTCATCGAGGATGACGTCTACGCCGATTTCCAGGGGGCGACGCGGGCCCGGCTGGCAGCGCTGGACGCTGAAGTGATTTATTTGGGCAGCTTCTCGAAAACCTTGAGCAGCTCTTTGCGAGTCGGGTTCATGGCAGCCGCGCCGTCTGTCATCGCGCGCCTGGGTGAGGTCAAGGCAATCACCTGCATGGGTGGTTCGCGATTCGCTGAATCGGTGCTGGCCAAGCTTCTGGCCAACGGCGCCTATCGCAAGCTCGCCCAGCGCCAGCGGCAGCGACTGAATGCCGATATGGCGGTGGCGTTGCAGTTGCTGGAGGACGCTGACTGGAAAGTGTTCGGCAAGCCGTCGGGCGGGTTGTTCATTTGGGCGCGTCCGCCGTTGTGTGACTATGCTGAGCTACAGCGAATGGCCAGGCGATGCGGCGTCCAATTGTCTTCCCGAACGAGATTCAGCCCCTCGGGCGCGGACACGGACTGGCTGCGGATCAATGTGGCGTACGCGCGGGACCCCAAGGCCCAGGCTTTTTTCCGTGCCACCGCTCTGGATCGACCTCAAGTGTCCTGAAAACGACGCGGCTGTAGCTTTTTGCCATTATTCCGACGCCAGCATCTTGTGTTGCGGGGCGTCTCGTTGCGAATCTGCAATCAACACACACTGGCAGAGGACTGGGCGCAATGATTTCGGCCGTGCAAGGACGTTTTGCCAACCTCGGTATGGCAAAGAAACTGGGTATCGGGTTTGTCCTGGTGCTGCTGCTCACCGCCGTGGTGGCGGCCATTGGCGTCTGGTCCCTGCAGACCATCAGTTATCGCTTCGAGGGCCTGAAGCAGATGTCGTCCCTCAACAGCGGGCTGCTCAAGGTTCGCCTGCTCGAGCAGGAATACGCCTCGCGTTCCGACCCCAAGACAGCCGATGCGTTGCGTCAGGGCGTCGATGGGTTGGTTGCGTTGGCGAACGAACTCAAAGGCCAGTCGGCGGCCAATGTGCCGGTGATGAATGATGTCGAACTGGCCTTGGCGGCCTACCGCAAGGCATTCGATGAGTTCGTCGAGCTGAGCCAGAGCAAGGACTTGGCGTTGGAAATGGCCAGCTGGTCGGTTTCCAGCGTGGCCAACAACCTGGATGTGTTGCAAGCCGGGCTCGCGGATGACGGCGCCTATACCTTGAAGGATTCGGAAGGAAAGGAGGGGGCTGAATTCATCGAGCAGGCCAACCAGGTCAGCGAGGTATCGCGACTTATGCTGCAGGCCATGAACGAAGCGCGGGTTCGCCTGGACCAGAGCCGCAAGGGCAATGACGAGGCGGCCGGGCAAGGCAATATCGAACAGGCTGAGCAGGCCATGAAATTGGCCGAAGAACTCAAGAGCGCCGTCAAGGATCCTGGCTACCAGACCGTGCTCAACGAAGTGGCCGGGCACATCGGTGGATTCAACCAGCAACTGGCCGAATACACCGGACTGTTGGCCAAGGAAAAAATCGTCTATCAGCAATTGCATGAGCGCGCTGACCAGGTCGTGGCGCGGGTCGATCAGGCCTACACCTCCGAGGACGCCACCATGCAGGCGGAGCTGAAGAAAAACTCGCTGATGATCATCGGCTCGTCGGCCCTGGCCCTGCTGGTGGGGCTGGTTGCAGCCTGGGTCATCACCCGATTGATCGTCTCGCCGTTGCGCAGTGTCATCCGCGTCGCCCAGCAGATTGCCGCCGGAGACCTGAGCGCAAAAGTCGACGTGACACGCCGGGACGAGATAGGGCAACTGATGCTCGCGATGCAACAGATGGGGGCGGGCCTGAGCAGCATCGTCAGCGGTTTGCAGGCGGGCATCGAGCAACTGGCCAGTTCGGCCCAGTCACTGTCGTCCGTGACCGAGCAGACCAACCTGGAAGTCAGCAGCCAGAAAGAGGAAACCGAGCAGGTTGCCACGGCAATGAACCAGATGACCGCTACGGTGCACGACGTGGCGCGCAATGCCGAAGAGGCGGCGCAAGCGGCCCAGACAGCCGACGACAAGGTTGAAACGGGTCAGCAGGTGGTGCGCCAGAGCATGGTGCGCATCGAGCAACTGGCCGACTCGGCCACGTCGGCCAGTACCAGCATTGAGAGCCTGAGCGCCGAAATACAGAACATCGGCACTGTCTTGAGCGTGATCAAGAGCGTGGCCGAACAAACCAACCTGCTCGCCCTCAATGCCGCAATCGAGGCGGCTCGGGCAGGTGAACAGGGCAGGGGATTCGCGGTAGTGGCCGACGAAGTCCGCGCCTTGGCGAGACGTACGCAACAGTCCACCGAAGAAATCGAGCGATTGGTGAGCGCGCTGCGTTCAGCGGCCCAGACCTCCGTACAGCAAATCCAGGCCAGTGGCGAATTGGTGAAAATGGCCGTCAGCGATGCGCTGCAGACCGAAAGCGCACTGGGTAGCATCGCGGCAGCCGTGTCATTGATCCAACAGATGAACCAGCAAATCGCAGCGGCTGCCGAACAACAGAGCTCAGTGGCCGAAGAAATCAACCGCAGCGTCACCAGCATCCGCGCCAGTGCGGATCAGTCGTCCATGGCCATGCAAGGCAACGCCGCGTCCAGCATTGAACTGGCGCAGTTGGGCGTTGAGTTGAAAGGGATGGTGGGACATTTCAGGTTGTGAATGGGTGGGCTGCTGCTATCGCGAGCAAGCTCGCCCACATTGGAGGAAGAGCGTTCAGAGATCCATGTGGGAGCGAGCCTGCTCGCGAA
>NZ_JAOSHO010000208.1 GCF_025917275.1 Pseudomonas agronomica
GTTGGGCAAGGGCGGCGACTCGATCCGCGTGTTCGCCGGGATGGTCGGCACGCCGTGGGTCCTGGAAATCGGCCCGCTGTACCAGATGAATCCTTACCCGCCTGAATGGTTGGTGCTGATCGCAGCGTTGGGCTTGAGCCTGATTGGCTTGATCGTCTATCTGCTGGTGCGCCAATTGGAGCGACGTCTGCGTGGCCTGGAGTCGGCCGCGACGCAGATCGCCCAGGGCAGCCTGGAAACCCGCGTGCCGGCGCGCGGGGCCGACTCGGTGGGGCGGCTGGCTGCGGCGTTCAATGGCATGGCCGAGCATCTGCAGCAATTGCTGGCGATCCAGCGGGAGCTGGTGCGCGCGGTGTCTCATGAATTGCGCACGCCAGTGGCGCGCCTGCGTTTCGGCCTGGAAATGCTCGGCAGCGCCAGCACGCCCCAGGCCCGTGACAAATACCTGGCTGGCATGGACCACGACATCGAAGACCTCGACCGGCTGGTGGATGAAATGCTGACGTATGCGCGTCTGGAGCAGGGCTCACCGGCGTTGAATTTCCAGCGATTGGACCTGGACGCGTTGGTCAATCAGGTCATAGAAGAGTTGGGACCTTTGCGCGCCGGGATCACGGTGGAGCGTGGCCTGTGCCTGTCCGCCGCCGATTGCGACGACGCCTGGGTCGAGGCCGAGCCGCGTTTCCTGCATCGCGCCCTGCAGAACTTGGTGGGCAATGCGATGCGCCATGCCAAATCCCGGGTCACCGTGAGTTACCAGGTGGGTCAACTGCGCTGCCGGGTCGACGTCGAGGATGACGGGCCGGGCGTGCCGGAGGTAGCGTGGGAACGGGTATTCAAGCCGTTCCTACGGCTGGACGACAGCCGCGCGCGGGCGTCAGGGGGCCATGGGTTGGGGCTGTCGATCGTGCGGCGGATCATCCACTGGCATGACGGCCGCGCTCTGATCAACAGAAGCAAGAGCCTGGGTGGGGCGTGTTTCAGCCTGAGTTGGCCGAGGCATCAGGATCGGTCCTGACATTGTGGTGCTTGGGCTATCGCCATCGCGAGCAAGCTCGCTCCCACATTTGGAATGTGATCACCTGTGGGAGCGAGCCTGCTCGCGAAGAGGCCTAGACAGGCACTAGAGAACTCAGGCCTCGATCCCCACCAGGCTCAACAATTGCCCATCCTTCACCCCGAACTGCGCCTGCAATTCACTGCCATGACGCCACTCGGGCGACAGGTCGGTCAGCAGCCGCAGGTGCACTTGCCCGCCGTGGGACCACTCCAGCACCTCAGCATGTTCGAAATAGAAACGCTGCCCGACGATCGGATACAGCGCCTTGAACAGGCTTTCCTTGACGGAAAAGGTCAGGGTCACCAGCAGTGCCCGGTCATCCCGCGAAAGGGACGCCATTCGCAACAGTTCGGCGGGGGTGAGGATTTCCCCCGCCAGGCGCTCGGCGCGCTCCGGGTCGAGCAGGTTTTCCAGGTCCATGCCCAGGCCTTGCCAACGCTGTTTCTGCGCGACGATGGCCGCTGCCCGGCCGGTGCTGTGGGTGATCGAACCGCTGATATGGGCTGGCCAGACGGGGGCGCGGTCTTCGCCGATGGGAGGAATACAGGCGATCCCATCAAGCCGATGCAAGGCCGCCCGGGCGCAGATCCGCCCGGCGAGGAATTCCGCCTGGCGCTTGGCCACCGAGCGCTGGATGCTGTCCGGCTTTTCGATGGCGCTGTTGGGGAAATCAGCCGCGACGAGCAGCAGCGGATCAAAGCGAGTGCTGAGCAGCACCGTATCGGGCAAGGCGTCGGGCAGCAGCCAATGTTCATCCAGAGGCGAGCAGCAGGCGGGCAGGGCGGGGAGTGGGTTCATGCCGGGCATTTTGCCGGGTTGGCTTGAGGCTGGGTAGTGGGAGAGGCTTGAGCGGGATCGCTTTTGTGGCGAGGGAGCTTGCTCCCGCTGGGACGGTCCGACGCTTCGGGCGAAGCGGCCCCAAGATTGTCGGCGACCGCTGCGCAGTCGAGCGGGAGCAAGCTCCCTCGCCACAGAATCAGAAAATCTTCTTGAAGAACTGCTGCATGTCCGCCCACGACTTCTGATCGGCTTCCTTGTTGTAGCCAATGTCCGGCCCGCCATGTTCGCCGTGGCTCAAGCGGTCGGCGTCGGGGTTGCTGAAGCCGTGCTTGGCGCCTTCGAGGCTGACGAATTCATAGTCGGCGCCGGCCTTGTCCATCTCGCTCTTGAACGCGGTGACGTTGTCCTCGGTGACCATGCTATCCAGCGCGCCGTGCTCCACGAGGATCTTGGCCTTGACGCTGCCAGGGGTGGCCGGGGTGTTGGTGACCAGGGCCCCGTGGAAACTCACCACGCCCGCCAGCGGCACGCCTTGGCGCGCTGCGTCCAGCACCACCTTGCCACCGAAGCAGTAGCCAATGGCGGCGAGTTTGTCCGGATCGGTCTGGGGTTGTTTCTTCAAGAGGTCAAGCCCGGCCTGGAAGCGTGCGCTGGCCGCCTGGCTGTCCTTGAGTGCTGCCTGCATGAACGCCATCGCGTCCTTGGGGTGCTCGGTGTTCTTGCCGTCGCCGTACATGTCGATGGCCAGGGCGCTGTAGCCAAGACCGGCGAGGTCACGGGCGCGGCGCTTGGAGTAATCGTTCAGTCCCCACCATTCATGCACCACCACCACGCCCGGGCGCGGGCCCTTGACCGCGTCGTCGTAGGCGTAATAGCCGATCAGCTTCGTGCCGTCGGCACTGGTGTAGGGAATCTCCTGGGTCTGGATGGCGGCGTGGCTGGCGCCGCTCAAGGCCAGAAGTACAACTGCAAGCAACCTGCGCATGATCGATCTCCTTAAAAAGTGGTGCACACAGACTAGCCGATTCATTCAGCCCAGGTTCAGAGAACGTTCAAGGGGTGTTCAGGGAGCGATGGCTATCGTGGCTGCGACTTCACACAACTATTGCTTCAAAAGGAACCTGATCATGACTGCTATGAAAAAGCTGCTGCTGGCATTCACTGTACTGGGCGCCAGCGCCATGGCCCACGCCGATGACAACTTCGCCAGCCTGACCCTCGGCCAGACCAGCGACAAGGTCAAGAAATCCAATGCCCTGGACCAGAACCTGAACAATCCGAACGCCGACGGCGCGATTGCCAAGGACACCACTTACGGCCTGCGCCTGGGCCGGCAGAACGAGCAAGGTCGCTACTACGCCACCTACGACAACGTATCGGGCAGCCACAACGGCATCAAGCTGCGCCAGGAAAACCTGTTGGGCAGCTACGATCTGTTCTATCCGGTCACCGGCAGCACCAAATTGTTCGGCGGTGGCACGGCGGGCCTGACCAAATTGACCCAGGACTCGCCAGGCTTCAGCCGCGACACCGACATCGGCTACGCGGTGGGCTTGCAAGGCGGCGTCCTGCAACAGATTTCACAAAACACCTCGGTGGAACTGGGGTACCGTTACCTGCGCAGCAATGCCAGCACCGAGATGAGTCCGCACGATGGCGCCAAGGTCGGCTCGCTGGACCTGACCAGCAGCGCCCAGACCTACCTGTCTGCAAACTACATTTTTTAAGCCGTCGAGGTGGGCACGTGCAGCCGGATCGGCCCAAGACGATCCGGCGCCTTTCTGTTTGAAATCGGCTGTTGAATGACTCGGGAGAGGTTCATGAAATTACTGGTCGTCGAAGATGAAGCGCTGTTGCGTCATCACCTGCAAACCCGGCTCACTGACAGCGGCCATGTGGTGCAGGCCGTGGCCAATGCCGAAGAGGCCCTGTATCAGGTCCGCGAGTTCAATCATGACCTGGCGGTGATCGACCTCGGCTTGCCAGGCATCAGCGGCCTGGAGTTGATTCGCCGGCTGCGTTCACAGGACAAGACCTTCCCGATCCTGATCCTCACCGCCCGCGGCAACTGGCAGGACAAGGTCGAAGGCCTTGCCGCCGGGGCGGACGATTATGTGGTCAAGCCGTTCCAGTTCGAAGAGCTGGAGGCCCGGCTCAATGCCTTGCTGCGACGTTCCAGTGGCTTCACCCAGTCGACCATCGTCGCCGGGCCATTGCTGCTGGACCTCAACCGCAAGCAGGCGTCCCTTGGCGAAGAGCCGCTCGCATTGACCGCCTACGAATACCGCATCCTTGAATACCTGATGCGCCATCATCAGCAAGTGGTCGCCAAGGACCGCTTGATGGAGCAGCTGTACCCGGATGACGACGAGCGCGATCCCAATGTCATCGAGGTATTGGTGGGCCGCTTGCGCCGCAAACTGGAAGCCCCGGCTGGCTTCAAGCCGATCGACACCGTGCGGGGCCTGGGTTATCTGTTCAACGAGCGCTGCCAGTGATTCGTTCGCTACGGCTGCGCTTGATGCTGGCCGCCATGACCCTGGCGGCGCTGTTCATGCTGGCATTGCTGCCGGCGATGCAGGGTGCGTTCAGCCTGGCTTTGCAGGAGTCCATCGAACAACGCCTGGCTTCGGATGTGACGACACTGATTTCCGCCGCCCGGGTGGAAAATGGTCGATTGAAGATGCCGACGCAACTGCCGGATGAGCGCTTCAACCTCGCCGACGCACGCCTGTTGGGCTACATCTATGATCGCGACGGCAACCTGGTCTGGCGCTCGAAGGCGACCCAGGAAGAACACATCAACTACGCGCCGCGCTATGACGGCCAGGGCAACCAGTTCGCGCGTATTCGCGAGGACAACGGCCAGGAATTCTTTGTCTATGACGTCGAGGTCAAGCTGCTCGGCGGCCAGAGCGCGGCGTTCAGTATCGTCACCTTGCAGCCGGTGCGTGATTACGAAGTGACTCTGCAAGGCCTGCGGGACAATCTTTATCTTGGTTTTGGTGCGGCCTTGGTCGTGCTGCTGGCCCTGTTGTGGATCGGCCTGACCTGGGGGCTGCGTGCCTTGCGGCGCCTGAGCCAGGAACTGGATGAAATCGAAGCAGGCACCCGCGAAAGCCTCAGTACCGCACATCCCCGGGAGTTGCTACGCCTGACGGGCTCGCTTAACCGCCTGCTGCACAGCGAGCGTGAACAGCGCAGCCGTTACCGCGATTCCCTTGATGACCTGGCCCATAGCTTGAAAACCCCGCTGGCCGTGTTGCAGGGCGTCAGCGAAGACATGGCCCGGCGCCCGCAGGACCGTGGGCAGGCTTGGGTGCTGCAAACCCAGATCGAACGCATGAGCCAGCAGATCGGCTACCAGTTGCAACGGGCCAGCCTGCGCAAAAGCGGACTGGTGCGCCACCAGGTGCGCCTGCGACCGGTCCTGCAGAGCCTGTGCGACACCCTCGACAAGGTCTACCGCGACAAGCGTGTCCGGGTCCATTTCGATCTGCCGGAGCATTGCCAGGTGCCGATCGAACAGGGCGCGCTGCTGGAGATGCTTGGCAATTTGCTGGAAAACGCCTATCGGCTGTGCCTGGGGGAAGTGCGGGTCAGCGTGCACCAGACCCTCGGCGGTACGGAGTTGAGCGTCGAAGACGACGGCCCGGGCGTACCGCCGGACCAGCGTGCACGAATTCTCCAGCGGGGTGAAAGGCTGGATCGCCAGCATCCGGGGCAGGGGATTGGGCTGGCGGTGGTCAAGGACATCATCGAGAGCTATGGCGCGCGCTTGACCCTCGGGGATTCGGAACTGGGCGGCGCGGCGTTCCGGATTCTGTTTCCGGTGGTTTGACTGGCGTTTCAGTGTGTCGCGGACCCCTGTGGCGAGGGAGCTTGCTCCCGCTCGGTTGCGTAGCGACCGCAAAATCTTGGGGCCGCTTCGCGGCCCAGCGGGAGCAAGCTCCCTCGCCACCGGAATCGGTACATGCAGCAAAGATGCTGGATGTCCCCCTCAGTTTTCCAACTCCCGATACGCCCCCGGCGTTACCCCCGTCCACTTCTTGAACGCCCGGTGAAACGCCGACGGTTCCGAGAACCCGAGCTGCTCGGCAATCTGCTGCAACGACAGGTCCGCCCGCCCCAAATGGTAGATGGCGATATCCCGCCGCAGCTGATCCTTGAGTTCCTGGAAGCTGGTGCCTTCCTCGCGAAGGTGCCGACGCAGCGTCTGGGAACTGATGTGCAGGTGCGCGGCGACGGTGTCCAGGTCGGGCCAGCGTGCCGAGTCGCGACTGAGCAGGCGACGTAGCTGGCTGCTCAGGCTGTGGCCATCGTCCGGGCGCGACAGCAGGTCGGCGGGTGAGCGTTCGAGAAAGTGCTTGAGCGTCCGCTCGTCCTGGAGCAGCGGCATGTCCAGGTAGCGCCCGTGAAACAACAGGCTGGTCCGTCGAGCCTGGAATACCAGCGGGCAGGGGAACAGCAGGTCGTATTCCGCGCCGTGGGGAGGCTTGGCATAGCTGAACGTCGCCTGCTCCAGGCCGATCCGCTGGCCGATCAGCCAACTGGCGAGGCGATGCCAGGTGACCAGCAGGCTTTCCGTCAGGAAATGATCGGGATCGCGCAGCGACGACTCATCCAGGCTCAACCGGACCCGTTCTCCTTCGGTGTCCAGTATCAGGCTCGGTGCATCGGGAAACAGGCTGTAAAAGAGCAGGCCACGTTGCAGGGCTTTGCCCAGGGTCCGACAGTGGATCAACGTGTGACACATCATGGCAAACGTCCCGGGTTTACTCTCGCCCCGGCCAAATCCGAGGAATTCATCCCCCAGATCCGTCCATAGCGCCTGCAGCAGCCGGGTGAATTGCTCCGGGGCGATGCGCGCTCGCGGTTCGTCGAGCAGCTCCGGGCTGATGCCCAATTGTTGCAGCAGGGGCAGATAGTCAAACCCGTGCCGGCGCGCGCCGCCCAGGGCTGCGCGGGCGAAGTGGCTGGCGATGGTGCGTTGGCGCATGGCTCAAATCCGTCCGTTAAGCGGGCGATGGTAGCAGGGCGTCCGGGCTGGACAAGGCGGATATCCGCCAAATCCAGGAGTGAGGAACGGCGTCTTGGCGGAAATCCGCCATCCTTCGCCGTCTGTTTAATCGGCGACAAATAAACAAAAGCGTTCTGCAACGGGGGTTGTAGGGCATTTCCTCAAGATGGCACGGGCCTTGCGATGTCCTGTGCAGGTCTGCCGCGTGCAGCCGACACAACAAATCCCTCCAGTGCAGGAGGGTTCGCAATTGAGGTGTCGTGGACAACAGGTGGATGTTGCCCCACGGGACTCTTGAGGAAGGTTTGCCATGACGACTCGTCAGCCACTGTACAAATCCCTGTATTTCCAGGTGATCGTAGCCATTGCCATCGGTATTTTGCTCGGCCACTTCTACCCGCAGACCGGCGTTGCCCTCAAGCCGTTCGGTGACGGGTTCATCAAACTGATCAAGATGGTCATCGCCCCGATCATCTTCTGCACCGTCGTCAGCGGCATCGCTGGCATGCAGAACATGAAATCGGTCGGCAAGACCGGCGGCTACGCGCTGTTGTACTTCGAAGTCGTTTCCACCATTGCCCTGCTGATCGGCCTGGTCGTGGTCAACGTCGTGCAACCGGGCAACGGCATGCACATCGACGTAGCGACCCTGGACACCAAGCAGATCGCCGGTTTCATTGCGGCAGGTAAAGACCAGAGCATCGTTGCCTTCCTCCTCAACGTGATCCCCGGCACCATCGTTGGTGCTTTCGCCAACGGCGACATCCTGCAAGTGCTGATGTTCTCGGTGATCTTCGGTTTCGCCCTGCATCGCCTGGGTGCCTACGGCAAGCCGGTGCTGGACTTCATCGATCGTTTCGCCCACGTGATGTTCATCATCATCAACATGATCATGAAGTTGGCGCCGCTCGGTGCGTTCGGTGCCATGGCCTTCACCATCGGCGCCTACGGTGTCGGCTCGCTGGTGCAACTGGGCCAGCTGATGATCTGCTTCTACATCACTTGCGTGGTGTTCGTGCTGGTGGTGCTGGGCGCCATCTGCCGCGCCCACGGCTTCAGTGTCGTCAAACTGATCCGCTACATCCGTGAAGAACTGCTGATCGTGCTGGGCACTTCCTCTTCGGAATCGGCCCTGCCGCGCATGCTGATCAAGATGGAGCGCCTGGGTGCCAAGAAGTCCGTGGTTGGCCTGGTGATCCCGACTGGCTACTCGTTCAACCTCGACGGTACCTCGATCTACCTGACCATGGCTGCGGTGTTCATCGCCCAGGCCACCGATACTCCGATGGACCTGACTCACCAGATCACCTTGCTGGCGGTGCTGTTGCTGTCCTCCAAAGGTGCGGCTGGCGTGACCGGTAGCGGCTTCATCGTGCTGGCGGCCACCCTGTCGGCCGTGGGCACCCTGCCAGTGGCCGGCCTGGCGCTGATCCTGGGCATCGACCGCTTCATGTCCGAAGCCCGCGCCCTGACCAACCTGGTGGGCAACGCCGTTGCCACGATCGTGGTCGCCAAGTGGGTCAAGGAGCTGGACGAAGACCAGCTGCAGACCGAACTGGCTTCCGGTGGTCGCGGTATCTCCGATGTCCGTGAAGAAGACGACGTGGTTGCAGCGGCTGATACCGCAGTGTCCGTGAAGTAATCTTCAGCCTGTGACGAAAAACCCGCTTCGGCGGGTTTTTTGTTGGACAGGAATCTGTAGGAGCTGGCGAAGC
>NZ_JAOSHO010000209.1 GCF_025917275.1 Pseudomonas agronomica
AAAGATCGCAGCCCGCGGCAGCTCCAGAGGCGTGTCAGGCGACCCGGTTCAAGTCGTTATGGCGCGTTTCCTTCAGGCACATCACCGCGATCACGCTGAGCACGGCGGCCCCGGAAACGTACCCGCCGACGTAGCTCAGGCCACCCATCGCCACCAGTTTCTGGGCGAAGAACGGTGCCGCCGAGGCGCCGACGATACCGCCCAGGTTGTAGGCTGCCGAAGCGCCGGTATAGCGCACATGGGTCGGAAACAGCTCCGGCAGCAACGCGCCCATGGGGGCGAAGGTCACGCCCATCAGGAACAGTTCGATGCACAGGAACAGCGCCACGCCGCCGGTTGATCCTTGGGTCAGCAAAGGCTCCATGAGGAAGCCCGATGCCACCGCCAGCAGCCCACCGCCGATCAGCACGGGCTTGCGCCCAAATCGGTCGCTGGCCCAGGCCGACAGCGGTGTGGCGGCAGCCATGAACAGCACCGCGAAACACAGCAGGCCGAGGAAGGTTTCGCGGCTGTAGCCCAGGGTAGCCACGCCATAGCTCAGGGAAAACACCGTCGAGATATAGAACAGGGCGTAACACACCACCATCGCGGCCGCGCCGAGCAATGTGGGCGCCCAGTACTGGCTGAACAACTCGACCAAGGGGATTTTCACCCGTTCCTGGCGGGCCATGGCGCTGGCGAAAACCGGCGTCTCATGAAGCTTGAGGCGCACGTACAGGCCGACAATCACCAATACGGCGCTGAGCAAGAACGGAATCCGCCAGCCCCAGGACCGGAACTGCTCGTCATCCAGGGTCATGGCCAAGGTCAGGAACAGCCCGTTCGCCGCCAGGAAGCCGATGGAGGGGCCCAGCTGGGGAAACATGCCGAACCAGGCGCGCTTGCCTTTGGGCGCGTTCTCGGTGGCCAGCAAGGCCGCGCCGCCCCATTCGCCGCCAAGCCCAAGGCCTTGGCCGAAACGCAGCAGGCACAGGAGGATGGGCGCCCAGGCGCCGATGCTGGCGTAGCCGGGCAGCACACCGATGAGCGTTGTGCAGACGCCCATCAGCAGCAGCGATGCCACGAGTGTCGATTTGCGCCCGATGCGGTCGCCGAAGTGGCCGAACAGCGCCGAGCCCAGCGGGCGGGCAAGGAAGGCGATGCCGAAGGTCAGGAACGATGACAGCATCTGCGCCGTGCCTGAGGTCTGCGGAAAGAACACCGGCCCGATCACCAGGGCGGCGGCAGTGGCGTAGACGTAGAAGTCGTAGAACTCGATGGCGGTGCCGATGAAACTCGCGGTCGCCACGCGGCTGGCCGAATTGGTCGGCTGGACAGGCACGGCGTCGTTACAGGTGGTGGTTGTCATGCGGTTATCCCTGACAGTCATATGCTCCGTTGGAGCGAATTATTATGGTCGAACACCCAGGGATGTGGGGTGGGCGCTGTCGCTGTTTCGGGTAGGAACAGTCGCAGGGCTGAAGCAGATAGTGCTGGTGAGCGGCCCGGAACCTTCCGAGTGCAGGGTAGGCACGGGGGGCGGGCGAGGCTGGGTAAGCGGATTGAGTATAAGAAGGAGGCTAACGAATCAACAAGTGAGTCCGCACACAATATCGGCGCTGGCGATGAGCTTTTCGTGGTGAGGGGATGAATCCCCTCGCCACAATTGTGTTTTACCTTGAGTCTGTTGGAATTCAGGAAAAAGTCGGCACCGTACTGTTATGCCACACCAGTACCTGGCTAACGCGATTGTCGACGGTTTCGATGATTTCCAACCGATAGCGGCCGATCTTCAGGCACACCGGGCTTTCCGGAATGGTTTCCAGTGCTTCGGTCACCAGGCCGTTGAGAGTCTTCGGACCGTCGCAGGGCAGGTGCCAGCCAAGAGTCTTGTTCAGTTCGCGGATCGATGCCGCGCCGTCGATCATCAAGCGCCCGTCGGATTGAGGATGGACATGCGGGTTGTCGAGGCTGTGCTCGCTTTCGAACTCGCCGACGATTTCCTCGAGAATGTCCTCCAGGGTCACGATGCCCAGCACCTCGCCATATTCGTCCACCACCATGCCCAGGCGTCGCTGTTGCTTGTGGAAGTTGAGCAACTGCAGTTGCAGCGGTGTGCTTTCAGGCACGAAATATGGCTCGTGGCAGGCGGCCAGCAGCGCCTCCTGGGTCAGGCTCGCATCCGCCAGCATATGACGGATCTGCCGGGTGTTGAGCACTGCTTCGACCTGGTTGATGTCGCTGTGGAACACCGGTAGCCGGGTGCGCCGGTTCAGCCGCAACTGCTCGATGATCTCGCCGATGGGGTCGTCCAGGTTGATCCCATCCACCTCGCTGCGGGGCACGAGGATGTCGTTGACGGTGATGTTGTCCAGCGCATGGATGCCGGAAATCGGGTGTACCCGACCGTTGCCCTGCTCCTGTTCCTGTTCGGCGCGGGGCGTTGCCGGTGGCTCATCGTCGCTTTGCTGGACTGCACGGGCCTTGCGGGCAAAGGGGCGTAGCAGCAATTGGCTGAGGCCATTGAGCAGCCAGGCGGCTGGGTAGAGAATTTTCAGTGGCACGCCGAGCAACGTGTTGCCCAGGCCCAGTACGGCATCGGGAAAACGGCTCGCCAGGGTGCGTGGCAGGTAATCGGCGAACACCAGCAGGGCCCCACTGGTGCCAAGCCAGGCCAGCCAGGGACCTTTTTCCAGCCAGGTGAAGAGTGCCAGCAACGTGGCGATGACCACGGCCAAGGTACGGCAGAAAGTGTTGCACAGGATCAGGCTGGCCAAGGGGAAGCTCAGCCGCGCCAGCGGTTTGTCACTGGCGCGCGAGGCCCTGCGTCGGGCCAGCAAGTACTGCTGGGCGGCTTCGATGGCCGTGAACAGGGCCGACCAGAGGATCAGCACGACCATTACCGCAAACATGGGCCCTACGGGCAGGCTCTCCATCAGACTCGTCCGTCAGATATGCAGGATATATTCACGGACCAACTTGCTGCCGAAGTACGCCAGCATGAGCAGGCAGAACCCGGCCAGTGTCCAGCGAATGGCCTTGTGGCCACGCCAGCCGAGACGGTTGCGGCCCCATAGCAGCACGCTGAACACCACCCACGCCAGGCACGCCAGCAAGGTCTTGTGCACCAGGTGCTGGGCGAACAGGTTCTCGACGAACAGCCACCCGGAGATCAACGACAGCGACAGCAGGGTCCAGCCGGCCCAGAGGAAGCCGAACAACAAGCTTTCCATGGTTTGCAGCGGCGGGAAATTGCGAATCAGCCCGGACGGGTGCTTGTTCTTGAGTTGGTGGTCCTGCACCAACAGCAGCAGCGCCTGGAATACCGCGATGGTGAACAGGCCGTAGGCGAGGATCGACAGCAGGATATGGGCGAGGATGCCCGGCTCTTCGTCGATGATCTGCACCGTGCCCGACGGCGCGAACTGCGCCAGCAGCACCGTGGCCAGCCCCAGCGGGAACAGCAGCACCAGGAGGTTTTCCACGGGGATGCGCGAGCAGGCCACCAGCGTCAGGGCAATCACCGCGACGGCAATCAGGCTGGCAGCGTTGAAGAAGTCCAGGCCCAGGCCGATCGGCGTCATCAAGTGGGTAAAAAGGCTGGCCGCATGGCCGAGCACCGCCAGCACGCCAAGCGTGACCAGCAGGCGTTTGTTCGCCTTGGCGCCGGAGGCCAGGCGGGTGCCTTGATAGAGGGTCGCAGCGGCGTAGAGACAGGCGGCGGCGAGGGAAGCAAGCAAACTGGGTGACAAGGGGAGCATAAGTCCTGTTAGGCAAGCCCGAAAGGCGCTGAGTTTGGCATAGAACCCCCTACACACGAAAGACCACTGCAAGGTGTACGCCGCACGCTTCTTCGCTATAATCCGCGACCTGCCCACGCCGCAGGCTCGCCGAGCACATATTTCACGGTCTGGGCCGCCATTATCCCGGTCTCATCTGGGCCTGAAAGGATCGCGCATGTTTGAAAACCTAACCGACCGTCTCTCGCAGACGCTGCGCCATGTCACCGGCAAGGCGAAACTGACCGAGGACAACATCAAAGACACCCTGCGCGAAGTGCGCATGGCGTTGCTCGAAGCCGACGTCGCCCTGCCGGTGGTCAAGGACTTCGTCAATTCGGTGAAGGAGCGCGCCGTCGGCACCGAAGTGTCGCGCAGCCTGACGCCGGGCCAGGCGTTCGTGAAGATCGTCCAGGCCGAGCTTGAAAGCCTGATGGGCGCGGCCAACGAAGACCTGAACCTGAGCGCCGTGCCGCCAGCGGTGGTGCTGATGGCCGGTCTCCAGGGCGCGGGCAAGACCACCACCGCCGGCAAGCTGGCGCGCTTCCTTAAAGAACGCAAGAAGAAGTCGGTGATGGTGGTGTCCGCGGACATCTACCGTCCGGCAGCCATCAAGCAGCTGGAAACCCTGGCCAACGACATCGGCGTGACGTTTTTCCCGTCCGACCTGAGCCAGAAGCCGGTGGACATCGCCCAGGCGGCTATAAAGGAAGCGAAGCTCAAGTTCATCGACGTGGTCATCGTCGATACCGCCGGTCGCCTGCACATCGATGAAGAGATGATGGGCGAGATCAAGGCGCTGCATGCCGCGATCAACCCAGTGGAAACCCTGTTTGTGGTCGATGCCATGACCGGCCAGGATGCGGCCAACACCGCCAAGGCGTTCGGTGATGCACTGCCGCTGACCGGTGTGATCCTGACCAAGGTCGACGGCGACGCCCGTGGCGGTGCCGCGCTGTCGGTCCGCGCCATCACTGGCAAGCCGATCAAGTTCATCGGCATGGGTGAGAAGAGCGAAGCGCTCGAACCGTTCCACCCTGAGCGTATCGCTTCGCGCATCCTCGGCATGGGCGACGTCCTCAGCCTGATCGAACAGGCCGAAGCGACCCTCGACAAGGACAAGGCCGACAAACTGGCCAAGAAGCTGAAGAAGGGCAAGGGCTTCGACCTCGAGGACTTCCGCGACCAACTGCAACAAATGAAGAACATGGGCGGCCTTGGCGGCCTCATGGACAAACTGCCGAACATCGGTGGCGTGAACCTGGCGCAGATGGGCAATGCCCAGGGCGCGGCTGAAAAGCAGTTCAAGCAGATGGAAGCCATCATCAACTCCATGACCCCTGCCGAGCGCCGCGACCCTGAGCTGATCAGCGGCTCGCGCAAGCGCCGTATCGCCATGGGTTCCGGCACCCAGGTGCAGGACATCGGTCGCTTGATCAAGCAGCACAAGCAGATGCAGAAGATGATGAAGAAATTCTCCGCCAAGGGCGGAATGGCCAAGATGATGCGCGGCATGGGCGGTATGTTGCCCGGCGGCGGCATGCCGAAAATGTAAAGAATCTGCGCCGGCTGTCATGTCGGCGTTGCCTCGCACGGATGCGGGGATCTCCAGCAAACCCGCGTCAAGCGGGAGCTGACCTGCCGTTTTCATGACGGCTCCATGGCAGATCTTGATTGCACGGCGCCAGTCGCCGGAAAAAGTCATTTGCAAAAGTCCGGATATTCCTTAGAATATGCGGCCTTTCGGGCACCTATGCCCGCTGTGCATTTAGATTTGCAGCACCGACTACAGGAACGATGTTCACATGCTAACAATCCGTCTTGCCCTTGGCGGCTCCAAAAAGCGCCCGTTTTACCACCTGACCGTAACCGACAGCCGCAACCCGCGTGACGGTTCCCACAAGGAGCAGGTTGGTTTCTTCAACCCTGTTGCCCGTGGTCAGGAAGTTCGTCTGTCCGTGAACCAAGAGCGCGTAGCCTACTGGCTGAGCGTTGGTGCACAACCTTCTGAGCGCGTTGCTCAGTTGTTGAAGGAATCGGCTAAGGCCGCGGCCTGAGCAATATGAACGCGACGCCAAAAGATGCCGGTGATTTGATCGTTGTCGGCAAGATCTACTCTGTACATGGCGTTCGCGGCGAAGTGAAGGTGTATTCCTTTACTGATCCGATCAAGAACCTGTTGGACTACAAAACCTGGACGCTCAAGCGCGAAGGTAGCGTGAAACAGGTGGAGCTGGTCAGCGGACGCGGGAACGACAAGTTCCTGGTCGCAAAGCTCAAGGATCTCGATGATCGCGAAGAAGCACGTCTTCTGGCCGGTTATGAGATCTGTGTGCCGCGCAACCTGTTCCCTGAACTGACCGACGGCGAGTACTACTGGTACCAGCTGGTGGGTCTGAAGGTCATCGACCACCTCGGGCAATTGCTCGGGAAGATCGATCACCTGCTCGAGACCGGTTCGAACGATGTCATGGTGGTCAAGCCTTGCGTCGGCAGCCTGGATGATCGCGAACGCCTGTTGCCCTATACCGAGCAATGCGTGTTGGCCGTCGACCTTGAGGCAGGCGAGATGAAGGTGGAATGGGATGCGGATTTCTAAACGTGGCTAATTTGCGCGTTGAAGTCATCACGCTGTTTCCCGAGATGTTTTCCGCCATCAGCGAATACGGCATAACCAGCCGCGCGGTGAAACAGGAGCTGTTGCAGCTCACCTGTTGGAATCCGCGAGACTACACCACGGATCGGCATCACACTGTGGACGATCGCCCGTTTGGCGGTGGTCCGGGCATGGTGATGAAGATCAAGCCCCTGGAAGATGCACTGGTTCAGGCCAGGGCGGCAGCCGGGGAGGGTGCGAAGGTGATCTACCTGTCGCCCCAAGGCCGTCAGCTGACTCAGTCGGCGGTACGCGAGCTGGCGAATTCGGATGCATTGATCCTGATTGCCGGCCGTTATGAAGGCATTGACGAGCGTTTCATTGAAGCTCATGTCGATGAAGAGTGGTCGATTGGCGACTATGTACTGTCTGGCGGCGAGCTGCCGGCGATGGTCCTGATCGATGCGGTTACACGACTGCTGCCCGGAGCTTTAGGGCATGCGGATTCCGCCGAGGAAGATTCCTTTACGGATGGTCTGCTGGATTGCCCGCACTACACCCGACCGGAGGTGTATGCGGATCAGCGTGTTCCCGACGTGTTGCTGAGTGGCAACCACGCGCATATCCGGCGTTGGCGTTTACAGCAGTCCCTTGGTCGGACCTATGAACGACGCGCCGATCTTCTGGAAAGCCGCTCGCTTTCTGGAGAAGAGAAGAAGCTGCTCGAGGAATACATCCGCGAGCGGGACGATAGTTAACAACGTATCGATGGTAAGTCCGATGACTTGCCTTAGGAGCACAGCATGACTAACAAAATCATCCTTGCACTCGAAGCAGAGCAGATGACCAAAGAGATCCCTACCTTTGCCCCGGGCGACACCATTGTCGTTCAGGTGAAAGTGAAGGAAGGCGACCGTGCACGTCTGCAAGCGTTCGAAGGCGTTGTCATCGCCAAGCGTAACCGCGGCGTAAACAGTGCATTCACCGTTCGTAAAATCTCCAACGGTGTCGGCGTAGAGCGTACTTTCCAGACCTACAGCCCGCAAATCGACAGCATGGCTGTCAAGCGTCGCGGTGACGTACGTAAAGCCAAGCTGTACTACCTGCGCGACCTGTCGGGTAAAGCAGCTCGCATCAAGGAAAAACTGGCTTAAGTCCAGCTTCCGATGCAAAAAAAGCAGCCTGCGGGCTGCTTTTTTGTTGCCTGCGATTTGCGCTTTGAGCACCCTGCATAGCTTCATATCCCCTTTCGACGCCGTGTGTGCCCGTATTCTTCAAGAGTTTTTATGCCCGCCATCGATCATCCGCTCATAGACCAGTTTCTCGACGCCCTGTGGCTGGAAAAAGGGCTTTCCGATAACACTCGCGGCGCCTATCGCAGCGACCTGGCCCTGTTCAACGGCTGGTTGCAGGAAAAGAACCTGGAACTGATCAACGCCGGCCGGGAATTGATCCTCGATCATCTGGCGTGGCGTCTGGAACAGAATTACAAACCGCGATCGACCGCACGATTTCTCTCCGGTTTGCGTGGGTTTTATCGCTATTTGCTGAGGGAAAAACTGATCGCGGTGGACCCGACCTTGCGGGTGGAAATGCCGCAACTGGGTCGTCCGCTGCCCAAATCCTTGTCGGAGGCAGACGTGGAGGCATTGCTGGCGGCCCCCGACCTCAGCGACCCCATCGGCCAGCGTGACCGGGCCATGCTGGAAGTCCTGTATGCCTGTGGTCTGCGCGTCACCGAATTGATCAGCCTGACGCTGGAACAGGTGAACCTGCGCCAGGGCGTGCTGCGGGTGATGGGCAAGGGCAGCAAGGAGCGCCTGGTGCCGATGGGCGAGGAAGCGATCGTCTGGGTCGAGCGCTACATGCGCGATGCCCGTCATGAGCTGCTGGGCGGGCGTCCCAGCGATGTGCTGTTTCCCAGCTTGCGCGGCGAGCAGATGACCCGCCAGACCTTCTGGCACCGCATCAAGCACCAGGCCAAGGTAGCCGGGATCAATAAATCGCTTTCCCCGCACACCTTGCGGCATGCCTTCGCCACGCACCTGCTCAATCACGGCGCCGACTTGCGCGTGGTCCAGATGCTGCTGGGGCATAGCGACCTGTCCACCACCCAGATCTATACCCACGTGGCCCGGGCGCGGTTGCAGGACCTGCATGCCAAACACCATCCGCGCGGCTGAATGGAGCCCCGCTTTTTGTGGCGAGG
>NZ_JAOSHO010000021.1 GCF_025917275.1 Pseudomonas agronomica
GACGATGGTTGCCACCGCCGCTGCGCCAGGTTTCTCGCCGCTGGCTGGCAGCGTGCTGTCCGTGACCCTCGGATGGCGGGCGGTCTTCGTCCTGGTGGGATTGGCCGCCGTGGTGCTGGCGTTTTTCTATGTCCGCGACCTTGGCGAAACCCATCCCGCCGACCGCCGGGCGCCGCACTCCGCTGGCAGTGTCGTGCGCGCCTATGCAAGGCTGATGGTGGACAAGCGTTTCATCTTCCCTGCCCTGTCGATGAGCCTGTTGCTCAGCGGCCTGTTCGCCTCTTTCGCCGCCGCCCCGGCCATCCTCATGAAAGGCATCGGCCTGACGTCAGTGCAGGCCGGCCTGTATTTCGCCTCGACGGTGTTCGTCGTTTTCGCCGCGGGCATGGCCGCACCGCGCCTGGCTCACCGCTACGGCCCGCGAAACATTGCCTTGCTGGGGATTATCTGCGCCATGGTCGGCGGGGGGCTGCTCATCGTCGGGCCTGTCCTTCCAGGCCTCGGCTGGTATGCCGTTTCGATGGTGACGTTTCTTTGGGGAATGGGGCTGGCGAATCCGTTGGGTACGGCGATCACCATGGGACCTTTCGGCAACGAGGCCGGGATGGCCTCGGCGCTGCTGGGTTTTCTCTCCATGGGCGCCGCAGCCTTGACCACTTGGCTGGCCTCGGTCTTGAGCATTTCTCCCATCATGACCGTCGGCGCGATCCAGGCATTGACCTGCCTGGTCGCGCTGATGCTGTTCTCCCTGCGCCGCTGACGCGGCGTCAGTCTTCCCAACGACGGAACAACACGCTGGCGTTGACGCCACCAAAACCGAACCCATTGGACAACGCATGGGTGATCGGCATCTTCCGCGCCTTCAGGCCAACCAGATCGAGCCCGCTGGCCGCCTCATCAGGATGGTTCAGGTTCAGCGTCGGTGGCACGACCTGGTCACGAAGCGCCAGGACCGTGAAGATCGCTTCGATGCCGCCCGCCGCACCCAACAAGTGGCCGGTGGCGGACTTGGTGGACGTGATCGCCACGCCGCCGCCCGCGCCGCCGTCCGTACCAAAAATCGCACGAATCGCCGCCAGCTCACCGGCGTCGCCGACCTGGGTGGATGTCGCATGGGCGTTGATATGCTGCACCTCGGCGGGGCTGACACCGGCCTGGCGCAGCGCCTGCTCCATGGCGCGGCGGGCACCGTTGCCATCTTCCGGACCTGCGGTGAGGTGATAGGCATCGGCGCTGGTACCGTAACCGACCAGCTCGGCCAGGGGCTTGGCGCCACGGGCCAGTGCGTGTTCCAGCGACTCGATCACCAGCAACCCGGCACCTTCGGCCATGACGAAACCGTCTCGGTCCCGGTCGAACGGCCGCGAGGCCTCTTGCGGACGCTCGGCAAATCCCGTGGACAGCGCCCGCGCCGCCGCGAAACAACCCAGGGTCACGCGGTCGATCGCCGCCTCGGTGCCGCCGCAGATGGCAATGTCCGCCTCGCCACTCCTGATCAGCCGGGCGGCATCGCCAATGGCTTGTACGCCGGCAGCGCAAGCGGTAACGGGCGCACCGAGCGGCCCTTTGAAACCATGCCGGATGGAGACCTGCCCGGCCGCCATGTTGGCCAGGAAAGCCGGCGCGGTGAACGGCGACAACCGCCGCGGACCGCGCGCATCGGTGGTGCGCACCGCATCGGCAATCGTGGCGAAACCACCGACGCCCGATGAGATGATCGTGGCGGTCCGCTCCTGGTCGGCGGCTTCGACCGGGTGCCAGCCCGCCTGCTCCAGCGCTTCGTGAGCCGCCACCAGGGCGAACTCGATGAAGCGGTCCATCTTCTTGCGATCCTTGGGCGCGATGAGGCGCTCCGGGTCGTAACCGGCGATGCCATCTTCTTCCAAGGTCGGCACCTGCCCGCCCACCGCAACACCGGTGCCTTCGGTGACGTCGGCGGACAGGTTGCGAATGCCGGAGTGCCCGGCCAGCAACCGCTTCCAGACTTCTTCGACAACGCAGCCCAGCGGTCCGACCATGCCAACGCCGGTGACGACGATGCGTTTTTGACCTTCGCGATTTTTCATGAAGCCCTCTTCGTCTCAGGACGGATCTTGAACCAGATGGAATACATCGCTGGCAGGAACACCAGCGTCATGATGGTGCCGACGAACGTGCCGCCGATCAGGGTGTAGGCCAGCGTGCCCCAGAACACCGAATGCGTCAGGGGAATGAACGCCAGGATCGCCGCCAGCGCCGTGAGCAACACCGGCCGCGCCCGCTGCACCGTGGCTTCGATCACCGCGTGGAACGGATCGAGACCTTCGCTGGCGTTGTGATGGATTTGCCCGATCAGGATCAGCGTATTGCGCATCAGGATGCCCGACAAAGCGATCAGGCCGACCAGCGCGTTGATACCGAAGGGCTGGTTGAAGATCAGCAACGTCGGCACCACGCCGATCAGCCCCAGCGGCGCGGTCATGAACACCATGATCATCGCCGAGATCGAACGGACCTGCAGGATAATGATCAGCAACGTCATCGCGACCATGATCGGCACCAGCGGCACGATGGCCTTGCCGGCCTTGCCCGACTCCTCGATGGCACCCGCCTGCTCGATCCGGTAACCGGCGGGCAACCTGTCGATGACCGGTTGCAATTGCTTGATGATCGCGCTGGAGACGTCCGGTGGTTGCAGGCCTTCGGCAATGTCGCCGCGCACGGTCATGGTCGGCGTGCGATCACGACGACGCAGGATCGGGTCCTCCATGCGCACGTCCACTTCGCCGACCTGGGACAGCGGAACACGCTGGCCCGTCGCGCCGACCAGGGTGAAGCCTTCGATCTTGGCCGGATCGAGGCGGATGTCCCCCGCGGCGCGGCCGACCACCTGCACCGAACGGATGTTCTCGCGAACCACGGTGATCGGCACGCCAGTGAGCAGGAACTGCAGTTGCTGGGCGACCGCATTGGAGGTCAGTCCCACGGCCTGCAAGCGGTCCTGGTCCAGGTTGAAATGCAACGTCGGCACCAAGGGGCCCCAATCGGTGTTGACGGTCCTCATCAGCGGGCTCGCCTGCATGATGTCCTGGACCTGGCTGGCGATCTCGCGCAGCTTCGAAGGGTCGGGCCCCATCACCCGGTACGCCACCGGGAACGGTGAGTACGGGCCAAACACCAGTTGCGTCACCCGCACCCGCGCCTCGGGCGCGAGCCCATCGGCGACCGCTTGGCGGAGGCGGAACTTGAGGGCTTCGCGCGCCTCCTGGCTGTCCGTCAGCACGACAATTTTTGCAAACGACGGATCGGGGAGTTCCGGCGCCATCGCCAGGTAGAAACGCGGCGCCCCTTGGCCGATATAAGCAGTGACGATCCGCGCCTCTTCCTGCTGATGCAGCCAGGCCTCGACCTTGGCGGTGGTGGCGCTCGTCTGCTCGATGGAGGTGCCGTACGGCATCTGCACTTCCACCAGCACCTCGGGCCGGTCCGAGGTCGGGAAGAACTGTTTCTTGACCAGGCTCATGCCGAGGATCGCCACCACGAATGTCGCGATCACCGTACCGGCCACCCACCATTTGCGCGCGATGACACGCGTCAGCACCCGGCGGAAGCGGTTGTAATGGCGAGTGTTATAGATGGCCGCGTGACCGCCTTCGACCTGCTTGATGTCGGGCAACAGTTTCACGCCCAGGTACGGTGTGAAGGCCACCGCGACCACCCACGAAGCAATCAGCGCAATGCCGACAATCCAGAACATGTTGCTGGTGTACTCGCCGGCGGTCGACTGCGCGAAGCCGTTGGGCATGAAGCCGATGGCGGTCACCAGCGTGCCGGAGAGCATCGGCGCGGCCGTGTGGCTCCAGGCATAGGCGGAGGCCTTGATCCGGTCGTAGCCCTCCTCCATCTTCACCACCATCATTTCGATGGCGATGATCGCGTCGTCCACCAGCAACCCGAGCGCGAGGATCAGCGAGCCGAGGGTGATGCGGTCGAAATTCTTGCCGGTGGCGGCCATGACCACGAACACCACGGCCAACGTCAACGGCACAGCCGCCGCGACCACGACACCGACGCGCCAGCCCATGCTGAGGAAGCAGACGATCATCACCACCAGCAGCGCGACGAAGAATTTGACCATGAACTCGCCGACCGCCGAGTCGATGTTCACCGACTGGTCGGTGACTTTGCTCAGGGTCATGCCCAGCGGCATGCCTTCGTTGATCTTGCCCGTCTCGGCATCCAGCGCCTTGCCCAGGTCCAGGCCGTTCCAGCCCTCACGCATGACGACGCCCAGCAACAGCGCTTCTTCGCCGCCGTTGCGCACCAGGAACGAGGCCGGGTCTTCATAACCGCGCTCGACGGTTGCCAGGTCCGACAGTTTCAGCGAACGCCCCTGGACCGTGACCGGCGTGTCGCGAATCTTCTGCAGCCTGTCGAAGGCACCGTCCAGGCGCAGGAAAACCTGTGGCCCGGCGGTTTCGATGGAGCCGGCGGGCGTGAGCATGTTCTGGCTGTTGAGCGCGGCAAAAATATCCTGGGGCGAAACGCCGAGGGTCGCCAGGCGATCATGGGAAAACGACACGAAGATCCGTTCGGCCTGCTCACCAATGATGTTGACCTTCTTCACGCCCGGTACGTGCAGCAACTGTTGGCGCAACGCCTCGGCATCGCGCACCAGCAGGCGCTGCGGCTCACCCTTGGCTTTCAACGCGAACAAGGCGAAGGTCACGTCGGAAAACTCATCGTTGACCATCGGCCCGATGACGCCCGCCGGCAGCTTGATCACCTCGTCGGCCAGCTTCTTGCGCGCCTGGTAGAACTCTTCCTGGACCTGCGACGGTGGCGTGCGGTCGACCAGCGACACCATGGTGAAGGCAAGTCCGGGGCGGGTGTAGGTTTCCGTGCGGTCGTACCACTTCAATTCTTGCAGGCGTTTTTCCAGCGGTTCAGCGACCTGGTCCTGCATCTCCTGGGCCGTCGCACCCGGCCAGGCCGTGATGACGGTCAGTTGCTTGACCGTGAACGGTGGATCCTCGGCGCGCCCCAACTGGAAGAACGCGAGGACACCCGCGACGGCGATCAGGAACAACAGGAAAACGGTGATGGAGCGCTCGCGAACGGCGAGCGCGGACAGGTTGAAGCTCATGGGTGACTCCCCGCAACCTTGACATCGCCCGCAGGCGCCACATTCACCGCCTCGCCTTCGTGCAACAGATGCGTGCCCAGCGCGACGATCCGTTCGCCCATTCTCAAGTCGCCGGAGATTTGCGCGGCATCGTCGCTCAAGCCGAGGACTTGCACGGGGCGCCAGGCGACTTTCGCCGGCTCACCCGTGATGACCCAGACGCCGGTGCCCTTGCCCGCGTCATGCACGGCGGCAATTGGCACTTGCAGCACCTGCCCTTGTCGAGCGCCCGTGACGATCCGAAGCGTGACGGTCGAACCCAGCGGCGCATTGCCCAGCGCGCCCTCCAGTACATAACGCGCCTCGAAGGTGCGCGTCACTCGATCGGCGGAATCCGACAGCAAGCGTAATTTCGCGCCGGCCACCTGCGAAGCGTTGCCATACAACGTTGCCTGCGCCGTGGCGCCCGGGGCGGGCCGCAGCGTCTCGGGCAATTGCACAACGGCTTCGCGCTGCCCGGCCCGCGCCAGTCGAACCACGATTTGTCCCGGGGCAACGACTTGCCCGGGCTCGGCCAATGTCTCCATCACCACGCCATCGGCATCGGCGAGCAGCACGGCGTAGCCGGAAGCATTGCGGGCCACATCGGCCTGGGCCTGGGCCGCACTGAGCTGTGCTTTGGCAGTATCGGCGGCGGCCTTGATCTGGTCGTAGCCCGAGGCGGAGATGGCACCGGCGGCGACCAGCTCGCGATAACGCGCCTCATCGTCGGCGGTCTGCCTGGCCCGGGCCCGGGCGGCGGCGACAGCCTCTTCCTGGGCCCGCGCCTGCAGGCCGAGATCGACAGGGTCCAGGCGCATCAGCGGTTGCCCGCGCTTGACGGTCTGGCCGGTATCGACCAGACGTTCCAGCACCTTGCCCGACACGCGAAAGCCCAGGTCGCTCTGGACCCGGGCCGTGACCACGCCGGTGAACGACCGGGAAATCTCGGGGGAACCCAACACTTCAGCCACCCTCACCAGGGGCGCCGCCGTGCGGGGATCTTTCTCGGTGGATGACTCGCCACACCCCGTCAGGACGAGAGGCAGCAGGCAAGCGGCAAGGGTGACAGGTCGACGCCGGAGCATAGGATCCCTTTCTTGAACGGAGTGATGGAGCACTCATTCTCATTCTAGTGACCATATCTGTCAATCGTCACAACACCAAATACTGCGTTTCTCACTATTCACCCAAATCCTCTGCTGGCTAGCTAAATAAAGCCAATTGACAGATTGTGACCTTATCGTGATATGGTCACAACCCGCACCGTCTCAAGGAATTCTCCATGCCACCCCTTCGCCCCTTGGCTTTTCTTCTGAGCACCAGCGTGATGGCCGGTTGCGCGGTCGGTCCGGACTACCATCGTCCCGCAGCCCCGCTGTCGAGTCGTTACGTAGGTCAGCCTTCGATCGAACAGAGGTCCGCGAGCGCTCGGGCCGACTCGATTGCCTGGTGGGAAGCGTTTGGTGATCCAATCCTCACCGCGTTTGTCACCCAGGCTATTGAACAGAACCTCGACCTGGCTCAAGCATCGGCGCGCATGATGCAGGCTCGGGCGGGATTGGGTGCGGCGAACGCCGCTTTGCTGCCCTCGGGCAACATCAACGGTCAGGCCGCGCGCGCCTATCAGTCGGTCGAGACCCCGCTCGGCCAAGTGCTGGACTCGACGCCTGGCTATGATCGATACGGAAATGCCTACGAACTCAATCTCGGCGCCAGTTGGGAGATAGACGCCTTTGGTGGCCTGCGGCGCGGACGCGAAGCGGCGATGGCCGAATACCAGGCGTCGGAGGCCGGCGTCGTCGCTACACGACTGGCCGTCGCCGCGCAGGTTGCGGACATCTACATCACCGCGCGCGGATTGCAGGCCCGGCT
The DNA here is from genome assembly GCF_025917275.1 of Pseudomonas agronomica. Lineage (GTDB taxonomy): Bacteria > Pseudomonadota > Gammaproteobacteria > Pseudomonadales > Pseudomonadaceae > Aquipseudomonas > Aquipseudomonas agronomica. The sequence goes on from NZ_JAOSHO010000021.1 coordinate 7,019, forward strand.
GGACATTGCCAACCGACAAGTCAGGACGCAGCAAGACCTGCTGGAAAAAGTCCAACTGCTCTACAGCAAAGGCCTTGCCGCCAGCTATCAGGTTCGCCAGACCGAGGGACAATTGGCGCAAGTCCAGGCAACGGTACCGGTCCTGCAGACCGGCCTGGATGCCGCCATGAATGCGTTGGATGTCATGCTCGGCACGCCCCCCGGCACTCATCGACCGCAACTGGCCGAGCGCCGCGAGATTCCCCTCGCGCCGCAAATAACGGCCACGGGGACCCCGGCGGACCTGCTGCGCCGTCGGCCTGACCTGATCGTCGCCGAACGCCGCTTGGCGGCGTCCAATGCACGCATTGGCGAAGCCGTCGCCGAGTACTATCCGAAGTTTTCCCTCAGTGCCTTGCTCGGCAGCGCCACGGCGGTGTCCGCCGGCCATCTTTTCAGCGGCGGCGCCAGCCAGTCGGCGGGTGTGCTGGGGCTGCGCTGGAGGCTGTTCGATTTTGGCCGCATCAACGCCCAGATCGACCAGGCCAAAGGCCAGGAAGCCGAAGCGCTGGCCGCTTATCGCCAGTCCGTGTTGCGCGCCACCGAAGACGTCGAAAACGCCTTCAGCGCGCTGGTCAATCGCGAAGCCCAGGCAACCACCCTCACCCAAGGCGAAACGTCTTTGAGCGAGGCTCGCCAGTCCTCCTTCGTCGCCTATCAGAAAGGCACCGCGAGCTTGATCGATGTGCTCAATGCCGATGAGACGCTGTTGCGCGCCTCCGACACCCGGGCACAGGCACAAACAGAGTCCGCGCGGGCCGTAGTTGCCGCATTCAGGGCGCTGGGCGGTGGCTGGCAGACATCTGACGAAGCGCCCCTGGCGACTCGATGAGGGCGACGGTGACGCGCAGGATGTACGCGTCACACCCTTCCCAGGGTCAGAGAGCCTAGGTTCTGCACGAAATGTGTTCGCGCGAAGGCCAGACAAGGCGAAACGGGGCGAGGAAGCGCAGTGTACTGGAGTACATGAGCATTCCGAGCCCCGTTTCAACGCAGTATGGGCGAGTGCGGATACATTTCGTACAGAGCCTAGAATCGATAGCTCACCGAAGTACCCAGACCGCTCGCACTGTTCTTGTATTTGGCGCTGTAGGCTCCCCGGGTGGCCGAGACTTCATTGACCCGGACACTTTCCTCCCACAGGTAGGAATAGGCGACGTCGATCGTGACGTTGTCCACGGGTGTCCAACCGGCACCGAAGCTGACGACCGTCCGGTCCCCGGTAGGAATGCGCGGCCCTCGGTTGGTGTTGTTGGCAGGCGACTGATCCATCGACAGGCCCGTACGAAGCACCCACCGATCATTCACCTTGTAGGCCGCGCCGATCGCATGCGCCCACTGTGTCATGCCAGTTCTGTTCTTCCGTGACGGTGCCCAACTGGCCACTCAGTTGCGCAGGCAGGCCCGCGTTCTCGATGGTCAGTTCCTTGAAGCGGCTCCAGCGCGTCCATGTACTGCCCAGGTAGACGGTCCAAGCATCGTCGAACTGATGGGTCACGGAGAAATCCACCGACTCCGGCGTATCCACGTCCAGCGAAGCATCGTAACTGCGACCGCTGACCCCAAGCAGGCTGAACACACCGCCGCTGACCTTGGTCTTGGCGTCCAGCCGATAACTGACCTTGGAATGGTAAGTCATGCCCACGCGGGTTCGGTCCGTGGCCTGCACCAGTATGCCGGCGTTGAAACCCAGCGCCGTATCGTCGCCAGCGCTCTTGAGCTTTCCATCGTTGCTGCCAGGGCTGAAGGCATTGGGCACCATGCCGGTAATCTCGCCGCTGATACGGTTGATCGTCGGGCCGAATCCGATCGATACCCTGTCGTTAAAGGCGTAGCTCACGGTGGGTTGGAACGTCAGGGTCTTGACCTCGCTTTTATTGGCGTAGTAACGCCCGGCGAAGTCACTGCCGTAGTCGGTGATCAAACCGAACGGCACATAGAATCCAACGCCGAATGCCCAGTGTTCATCGATAGGCCTGACGTAGTAGCCCAGGGGTATCGTGGTCACCGGCACCATGTCTCCATCTTCTTGCCCACCAAAGGTGCTGCGGGTCTGGCTGATGTCGCTCCTGGTGAAAAGCGTCGCCGCCCCGAGGCTGGCCTGTTCGTTTTTCAAGCGGGACATTCCCGCCGGGTTGCCAAAAATGGTGCTCGCGTCTTCAGCCGACGACGCGCGTCCTGCAAAGCCCGATCCCATGCCACTGACGCTTTGTTCATTGAGCGCAAAACCGCTCGCCCAGCCGTCGAAAGAGACGACCGCAACAGCAAGACACAAGGGGGCCTTGAGCAATATTTTTTTCATTATCAGGACTCTGATTAGCCGAAGTGATGGAGCGGTCGTTTTGACCGGTCGAAGGCGGGCCGTCAGCCCCCGCAATCAAGGCGACTGCGGGCCGAGTCATCAGGCGCCGAGACCCGCTGCGCCATGGTTGTTCATGTGACCATTTGTGTCAATAGTCACAGCTCACCCGAATGAAGGCCCTCGCCTGGCGATGCCAGGACTGAACTCGAAGGTCAGGAATGGCGGCCCAGGATGCCGCTCAGGGCATCAGGCTGCGCAAGATGAGATTGGCGGTGAGCGCTGGGCCTTCTTCGACGAAGTCCAGGCTGTGCTGCAGCAGCAATGGGTTGACGAAAGGCCGCAGGGTCAGGTGGATGGCCTCGACGGTTTCATCCAGGGGGGTGCGACGTTCAAACTCGCCGAGCTCGCGACCTTCGCGAATGATCTGCAACACGAACCCCTTGATCCTGGCGTCGTAGACGCGGGAGCTGGGCCAGCGTTCCGAAGCCGAGAAGGCCGCGATGTCGTAGAGCTTCCGGTCGTTGAAGAACAGGCTCACCCCGGTAACCACCAAGGTCTTGACCAGCCGACGTAAACGCTCGGTCGCCGAAATCCCCTCTTCATTGATGGCCTTGTCCACGGCGTCGACGATCGTCGACAGACAATTGGAACAGATGGCTTCGCCAATTGCCTGCTTTGAGTCGAAGAACTTGTAGATGTACGCCTTGGAAAAGCCGATGGCCTTGGCCAGGTCGGAAACCGTGGTCTTGCCGAAGCCGTACTGGCTGAAATGTTCGTGGGCAGCCGCGATGATCTGGTCACGAATTTCGTGATCGGCTGGGCCGCGGGCGCTGGGCGGTGCTATCGATGGCTGGTTCATGGGGGCAGCTTACGCATCCGAAAGGTCGTTGACAACTTGTGACTATATCTGAATATGGTTACAAGCAGCCTTGCGACCGTATGCGCAACGGGCAACCGACGGACGTCGGCCACCCTGGCAACGACAGGGTTATTGGCTGATGCCAATAGCGGCCTGGAAGAGGATCTGCGCGACGAAATCGATTTCCTCCTCGGTAATGATCAGCGGCGGCAAGAAACGCACCGTCGCTCCGTGGCGTCCACCCAGCTCGACGATCAAGCCGTGCCTGAGACAGGCTTGCTGGAAGGCCTTGGCCCGCGCCGTGTCCACCGGCGGATGGCCTTGTACATCGGGTGCGCCTTGCGGGTCGACGATTTCCATGCCGAGCATCAGGCCACGCCCCCGCACATCGCCAATCCAGGCGAACTCGTTTTGCAGCGCCTGCAATTGTTTCTGCAGGTGCGCGCCCACCGTTTCGGCGTGCCGGACCAGGCCTTCATCGCGGATGAAACGCAAGGTCGCGGTACCCGCCGCCATCGCCAGTTGGTTGCCGCGGAACGTGCCGGCGTGGGCCCCCGGCTGCCAGACGTCCAGCGACTCGTGGTAGACCAGCACCGACAGCGGCAACCCGCCGCCAATGGCTTTGGACAGGGTAATGACATCCGGCGTGATCCCCGATTGCTCGAAGCCGAACATCCGGCCACTGCGGGCAATGCCGCACTGGATCTCGTCGACGATCAGCGGAATGCCGTGGGCCCGGGTCAACCGGCGAAGCTCCTGCAGCCAGCGGTCCGGCGCGGCAATCACCCCGCCCTCGCCCTGGATCGGCTCCAGGATCATTGCCGCAGGCGCGGTAATTCCACTTTCCGGGTCGTTGAGCAGGTGTTCCAGGTAACGCACGTTCAACGTGACCGCTTGATCGCCGGCCACCCCGAACGGGCAGCGATAGTCGTGGGGGAATGGCAGGCGCTGCACCCCTGGCATCAACGCACCGAGGGCATTTTTCGGCGACAGGTTGCCACTGATGGCCAGCGTGCCCAGGGTCATGCCGTGATACGCCCCCTCGAACGCCAGGACCGAATGCCGCCCGGTGGCGGTACGGGTCAGCTTGAGCGCGGCCTCGACCGCATCGGCCCCACTCGGGCCGCAGAATTGGATGCGTGCATGGCGAGCGAACTCGCTGGGCAGGCAAGCGAAAATTTCCTGGACGAATGCATCCTTCACCGGGGTCATGAGGTCCAGGGTATGCATTGGCACACCGGCCGCCATGACCTGGGTGATGGCGTCTACGATCACCGGATGATTGTGCCCCAGCGCCAGGGTCCCGGCGCCCGCCAGGCAGTCGACAAACACCTGGCCCCGACTGTCCTGGACATAGATCCCATGGGCTTTTTCAAGCACCAGCGGAATACGCCGAGGGTAGCTGCGCGCGTTCGACTCCTGTTGTTGCTGGCGCTCCAGCAAGGGCGTCGAGTCGAGGCAGTAAGGACTCGACAGACCGGTGTGCAGCAGGCGTAGCTGTTGCGCGCCACCCGTTGTGACATTCGAAAAAGCACTCATGATTTCCTCCATGGAGGCTGGGTTTGGAAGGGAACAAACAGCCTGGAAACAAACATCCGAAACGTTGCAGGACAGGCGCGGAGAGTTGCCTCTCCGCGCCTGCGGGTTTACATGTCGTAGCGCAGGATCATCCCCACCGTGCGCGGGGCGCCAACATCGATGATGTCGTCGCTGCGGTTGTTAGTGACATATTCCTTATCGAAGGCATTCTTCACGTAGGCGGAGACCGCGACGTTCTTGGTGACTTTGTATTCGGTGTTGAAGTTCACCAACACGTAGTTATCGCTCCGGCGTTCGCCGGTGACCTTGCCGCTGGCATCGAATTCATATTCCGAAGGCGCGGTGCTCTGGTAGACAACGTCCGTACCAAATATCAGGCGATCGTCGAAGCGATAGACGCCGCCCACCGACACTTTGTACTTCGGAGAGGAAAGGAACGATTCGCCGCTCATGTCCTGGCCGCTGCCCGTCACAAAGTCTTTGTACTTGCTATCGGTAACGGCGCCACCGACGTTCAAGGTCAGCTGTTCCGTGACGTCCTTCTCCACGAAGACTTCCAGGCCCTTGATGTCACTGCGACCGGCGTTGAAGACGTCGATGACGGAGCTACCCGCCTGCCGCACACTGACCTGCTGGTCTTTCCAGTCGGTGTAGTACAGGTTGGCCCGGGTACGCAGGGTCTTGTCGAAGAACGAACCGCGGTAGGACAGTTCGTAGTTGGTTGTGTATTCCGGATCGTATGCCTGGTGGCCGCTACCGGAGCGCAGGTTGACACCACCACCGCGGTAGCCTTTCTGCACCATGAAACCGAGGTATTGGTCCGTAGCCAGCTCATAGTCGATGCCAAGCTTCGGCAGTACGGCATCAAACGACTTGTTGACTTTGGCCGGTTCGGAGAAATCATCCTGCTCGACGTCGGTGTCATTCGTCTCGTGGTCGTAACGCAGGCCGGTGATCAAGGTCCAGCGCGGTGCGAAGGTCCAGTTGACTTCACCGAATACAGCCTTGTTCTCGATCGTGGTTTCGCCTTTGACAGTACCGAACAACGCATTATCGAATAACAAGCGGTCGTGGAAATCGTTGGTGTTACGTCCATAGTAGGCGCCCACGAAACTCTTGACTGTGTCAGACGCGTAATTCAAACGCAGCTCCTGACTGAACAGGTTGCCATCCTGTTTACGCAGAACGACCTGGTTGTCCACCGCATTCTGATCAAAGTCCAGGCGGTTGCTGTAGTCCGTACTGGTATTGGCCGTCATGCTCGTCAGCGACCAGGCATCATTCAACCGATAGTCCACCTTCGCGCTTAGAGTGTCCTGCTTGAGGTTGTCGAAGGCCTTGGTGTTGGACGAGATGTCGTAATAGCTTGGCTTGCCGTTGACGCGCATGGTCGAACGGTCGCCCTGGCGGTGTTCGCTGTGGGCGTAGGTCAGCAGGACATCGGTATCGTCGTTGGGCAGGATCAGCAATTTGCCACGGGTGTTACTGGTGCGGCGCGGGTTGGCGTCGTCATTGAGCGCGGTGTTGCGGATGTAGCCGTCACCTTCGCCATAGTCCACGGCGATACGACCGGCGATCTTGTCATCCACGATGGCCCCGCCACCGGCCACGGCGGCGCCGTGTTCACCGTAGTTGCCAACGTTGGTCTGCGCCGAGAAACTCGGTTCGAAGGTTGGGTTCTTGGTACGAATGACCACCGCACCGGCCAGGGAGTTACGGCCCTGGGTGGTGGATTGCGGGCCGAGGAACACCTCGACCTGCTCGGCATCCCAGAGCGGGACCGGGCTGAGGGTCAGCGCACGGTTCGGCTGTACCGCACCGTCCACGTACACCGACACCGCACCGTTGAGCGTCGCCGGGCCCTGGTCGTCGAAACCGGACACCGGTACGCCACGAATGCCCCAGTTTTCGTTGCCAGCCTGGCTATACACGCCCGGCGTACGGGCAAAAACGTCCACCAGGTCCTTGTCGCCATGTTCGCGCAGATTCTTGTCGGTGACGACCACGACGCTGGACTGGGTCTTCTCCAGGGTCCGGTCGATTTTTTCACCCGAGACGGTGATCGGCGCAAGCTCCATCGCACTGGATTCGTCAGCTGCCCAAGCACAGTTGGCCAAGCCGACCGCCGACCCCACAGCCAACGCAATTGTGTTCTTTTTGAAATTCACGCCCCGCTCCCCTGCGACAGATATTTTTGGTTTTTTTAGCGGCCCGACAGGCCGTTTGGTGCCAGCGGGACGGAGTCTAATTCAAAAAAAAATTTAAATAAATAGTATTGATAATCTCTCTCATTTGTACCTAATATGTCGTCTTGTATTTGTTTAAATACACTACAGACGAGTCCTACACACCCGACCGCTGCGCTGTTTCAAGGTCTTGTGACTGGTCGAAGAAGATAAAAGAGGAAGCACAAGGATGACCTCAATCGAACACCTGGACGGGCGTTCCACGCCTTTTTCAGTGGCTCCCACGGATGGAGGCGCGCAGTCGTTACCTCTCGTGGTGCAGGGAACGCCGGGGCAGTCGATCCATGACCTGGACGCCTCGATTCGCGACACCCTGGCCCATGCCCTGACGACGGTTGGCGGCGTGTTGTTTCGCGGTTTCACCGTTGCCACGCCCATCGACTTCAAGCGCTTCGCCGCCAGCTTCGGCGCCCCGCTGGCCAGTTACGAATTCGGTTCCACCCCGCGCAGCAAAGTCTTCGCCGGGGTCTACAGCTCCACCGAATACCCGGCCCATCAATTCATTCCCTTGCACAACGAGCAGGCCTACACCCGGCCCTGGCCTTCGCACATCTGGTTCCACTGCATCAAGGCCAGTGAAACCGGCGGCGAGACCCCGATTGCCGACAGTCGCCTGATCTACCAGCGCATGCCTGTCGGGATCCGCGAGCTGTTCGCCCGCCGCGAGCTGCTTTATGTACGCAACTACAGCGGCGCCCTGGACCTGCCCTGGGAAAAAGTCTTCAACACCCAGGATCGCGCCCAGGTCGAACGCTACTGCCAGGACAACGACATCGCGTGGGAATGGAAAACCGACGGCGAGCTGCGCACCCGCCAGCGTTGCGCCGCCGTGCAACAGCATCCCGAAACCGGTGAGTGGGTCTGGTTCAACCAGGCGCACCTGTTCCATGTCTCGGCCATCGAGCCCAGCGTACGCGCGAGCTTGCTGGCGGCGGTGGGCGAAGAGAACCTGCCGCGCCATGTCTATTTCGGCGACGGCTCGACGATTGCCGACGACCTGCTCGACACCGTGCGCGAGGTCTATCGCGAGACGGCCGTCAGTTTCCCCTGGCAGCCCGGCGACATCCTGATGCTCGACAACCGACTGGTGGCACACGGTCGCAATCCTTTCACCGGTGACCGCAAAGTCATCGTGGCCATGGCGTGAATTGCACATGTTTTCTTTCGAACACTGGATCGACGTGCTGGACACCAATGCCCGGCACTTCCCTCAGCGCGCCGCCCTGCATTTTCTGCCGGATGGCGTAGAGATCGGCGAAACCCTGACCTTTGCCCAACTGCACGAGCAATCCCGCTCCCTGGCGGCCGCGCTGCAAACACGTTATGCACCGGGTGCTCGCGTGTTGTTGATGCTGCCCAGCAGCCTCGACTACGCCCGCGCCTTCTGTGCCTGCCTGTATGCCGGCCTGATCGCGGTGCCTTTGTTTCCACCACCGTCACGCAAGCCGCGCCACCTCGACCGCGTCCGCAACGTGGTAGTGGATGCCGAGCCGGCGTTGATTCTCGCCCCGGCGGAGTATCGCGAAGGCTTGCTGGAACTGGTGGAGGGTCGCGTCGATGTGCTGACCGTCCAGGACCTGGGCACGCCGCTGGCCAGCCAGTGGCAACGCCCGGCCATCGACGGTTCGACCGTGGCCTTCCTGCAATACACTTCGGGCTCCACCGGCTCGCCGAAAGGCGTCGAGGTGCGTCAGCGCAACCTGATCGCCAACGTCGAACTGATGCGCCAGGCCTACGATTTCGATGAGCACGGCGCCATGGTCAACTGGCTGCCGCTGTACCACGACATGGGCTTGATCGGCGGTATGCTGGCCCCGCTCTACAGCGGCATGCCGTGCTATTTGATGGCCTCCCAGACCTTCGTCAATACGCCGTCGACCTGGCTGCAGGCGTTGAGTCGCTACCGCGCCACCGCCAGTTTCGCCCCCAACTTCGCCTACGCCCTGTGCAACCGCGTGGTCAGCGACAACCTGATCGCGCAGCTCGACCTGAGCGCCTGGAAGCACGCGATCAACGGCGCCGAACCGATCCACCCCGGCACTCTGGAAGCCTTCGCCCAGCGTTTTGCCGCCTGTGGCCTCAACCCGTTGGCCATCAGCCCCGGTTACGGCCAGGCCGAGGCGACCCTGTGCGTCAGCGCCACGCCGGCCGACGCACTGCCGGTGGTGCTGCGCCTGGACAAGGCCGTTCTGGAGACCGGCCGTGTGGCGCTGGCGGCAGCCGATGCCGCCGCCGTGGAGTTCGTCGCGTGTGGCTACCCGCAGGCGTTGCACAGCATCGCCATCGTCGACCCGGGCACCTTCGAGCAATGCGCCGCCGATCGCATCGGCGAAATCTGGCTCAAGGGCCCGAGCAACGCCGAAGCCTATTGGAAGAATCCCGAGGCCACGCGCGAAGCCTTTGAAGCACGGGTTGCCGGGTCATCGGAGCATTACCTGCGCTCCGGCGACCTGGGTTTCATGCACGAAGGCCAAGTGGTGATCTGCGGACGGCTCAAGGACCTGCTGATTCTCAATGGGCGCAACCTCTACCCCCACGACATTGAGTTCGCCATTACCGATGCCGAGCCAGGCATCCGCACCGGACGCATCGCCGCCTTCTCGGAAATGGACCCGGCACTGGGCCGCGAGAAGCTGGTGATCGTCGCCGAGCCGCAACGCAAGTTCGTCGACCCGGTACATCACCCGGCGCTGTTCGCGTCGATGCAAAACGCCGTGCGCGAAGCCGCCGACTGCGGCATCGACCAGATCGTGCTGGTGCAAGCCGGCACCATCCCGATGACCACCAGCGGCAAGATCGCCCGTCAAGGTGCACGCAAGCAATTGGCCGCGGGCACGCTGAGCATCATTGCCCAGAGCGGTGGAACGCTGGCGCCAAATGGCGAGGTACTGGACCTTGTCCAGCTCAAGCACCTGGCGAGCGAGACGCCGCAACAGGCCCAAGCCGCCTGCCGCCGATGGCTGGAACAGACGCTGCACGCCATCAACCCATATTTTACCGCCGACTTCGACCTCAGCCTGATCGGCCAGGGCCTGGATTCCATCGGCGTGGCCGACTTCGCCGCGCGCTTGCACAAGGACCTGGGCTGGATCCTCGATACCCAAGGTCTGTTCGGGGAAACCACCCTCGGGCAATGGGCGCTGGCCCTGCAAGACTTCCTGAATCAGCCGGCGCCGACAGCCGAGGCCGCGACGGAGCAGGCTCACCTCAGCCAGGGGCATCAATCATTCGCCCAGCGCCGCCTGTGGTTCCTGCGCCAACTGGACCCGGACGACACCCGCCACAACCTGGTGCTGCACCTGCGCCTGCAAGGTCCGCTGGACATCGAGACGCTGGCCCTGCGCTTGAACACGCTGGTCGAGCGCCATGGTGTGTTGCGCACGGTGTACCGCGACGGCGTCGATGGCCCGCAACAACAGGTGTTGCCGGCCACGGCGGTGGCGCTGGTCCATCACGATTTGCGCGAGCAGAACGAAGCGCAGCAACAACAAGCGCTGAGCCAGCGCCTGGCCGAAGAACATGCAACACCTGTCGACCTGCAAGCCGGCCCGCTGCTGCGAGCGCAATTGCTCACCCGAAATGATCAACAACATGACCTGTTGTTGACCCTGCACCACATCGCTTTCGACGGACGCTCGGCCCAACTGCTGCTGGCGGAGCTGGCCGGTTCGGCAGCCGTGGAGATGCCAGGGCAGTACATCGATTTCGCCCAATGGGAAGCCCGGCACTGGAGCGAACAACGGATCGCCGCCGAGCAGGACTTCTGGCGCGGACACCTGGCCGGCCTGCCACAAACCCTGGAACTGGGCGGCAGCGGCCAGGCCCCGGGCGAACACAGCCAGGACTTCAACGTGCCCCAGGCCAGCTGCGAGCGGCTGGCGGCACTGGCCCGCGAACAAGGCATGACGCTGTTCATGCTCTTGCTGGCCAGCTATCAATTGGTTCTCAGGCAACTGGGCGGCCAACAGCAATTGCTGCTGGGCACCGACATCAGCGGCCGGCCACTGGCCGAGCACAACGACGTCATCGGTTTCTTCGTCAACCAGTTGACCCTGCGCTGCGACCTGCGTGGCGAACCGACCCTGGCCGGCTTCCTTGAGCGGGTGCGCGATGAAGCGCGCCTGGCCTACGCCCATCAAGGCCTGCCTTTTGACCTGGTGGTCTCGGCCCTCGCACCGCAGCGCCGTCCCGGTCACTCGCCGCTGTTCCAGGTCAAGCTCAACTATCAACCGTCACGGGTGCCTCCAACCGCCATCGCGGGCGCGCAGTTGTCTGCGCTGGACGTGGCCCAGGCGCCGGGGGATTTCCACCTGGTGCTCGACCTGGTGCACGGCACCGAAGGCCTCGCCGCGACCCTCAAGTATCGCGGCGAATATTTCGACCAGGGCCGTGCCTTGCGCCTGCAACACCTGTGGACGTGCCTGCTGGAGCAACTCCCTACCCTGCTGGACGAGCCGCTGCCGTCGTTGGCCGAGCGCATCGACCGCTGGGACCTGGCATTTGCCCGGGAGCGACAACAGTCCCAGGCGCTGGCCGGTCGCAGCCAGATGATGCAAGCCAAACGTCGTTCCTTGTCCCTTTAACCGAGTCGGATGTCGTTATGTCTATCGTGCCCCCATCGCCCCGCGCCCTTGGCGCCGTGCGCCGCAAAGCCATGAACGTCTCGGAACAACAATGGGTCACCGAGCGCCTGCTCAGCCCGGACCACGCCCTGCCCCTGGTAATCGAGCCAGCGGTCAGCGGTGTCGACCTGGTCGCCTGGGCTGCCCGGGAACGCGAGTCGCTGGAACAGAAACTGCTGGAGTACGGCGCCTTGCTGTTTCGCGGCTTCAACGTCGCGTCCGTCGAGCAGTTCGACCAGGTGATCGCCGCCCTCTCCCCTGGCGCGCTGGAATACATGTTCCGCGCCTCGCCCCGGACACGGGTCGGCGGCAACATCTACACCTCGACCGACTACCCGGCCGACCAGATGATCTTCCCCCACAACGAACACTCCTATTCGCCGCGCTTCCCGCTGCGGCTGTTCTTCTACTGCCACCTGCCATCCGAGACAGGTGGTGAGACACCCATCGGCTCGACCCGCGCGGTGAAGGCGAGGATCAGCCCGCAGATCGAGGCTCGGTTCCGGGAAAAAGGCGTGCTGTACGTTCGCAACTATGGCGACGGTTTCGGCCTGCCGTGGCAGACCGTGTTCCAGTCCGAAGACCGCGGCGAGGTGGAAGCCTACTGCGCCAGTGTCGGCATCGAAGTGGAATGGAAAGACAACAACCGCCTGCGCACCCGTCAACGCGGGCCGGCCGTGGTGCGCCACCCGCGCACCGGCGAAGAGGTGTGGTTCAACCACGCCACGTTCTTCCACATCAGCACCTTGCCCGGGCGAATCCGCGATTCGCTGCAGAGCAACTTCAACGACCTCGACCTGCCCACCAACACCTTTTATGGCGATGGCGAACCCATCGAGCCGCAGGTCCTGGAGTCGCTGCGCGCGGCCTACCTCGACTCGCTGGTGCGGTTCAGTTGGCAACAGGGGGACGTGTTGTTCATCGACAACATGCTCGCCGTGCACGGTCGCGAACCCTTCACCGGCAAGCGCGCCATCATGACCGGCATGGCAGAAGCCCTGCTGTCGAGCGACGTTGCCGTCTGACATTCAACGGGTCCACCCGCCGTTCGCAGGAGGCTTGCCCGACAGGTATCCAGCAAGCCCCGGCGTCTGCGCGGTGATCCAGGCTCAAGCCCTTTTCCAGTCGAGATGAACATGAGCGAACTTCAAGGTTTTCGTATTTCGCCGCAACAAGCATCGGTTTACCCCCACATCAACGGCGCGACGGAACACCCGTTCAGCTGCCATTTGCAATGGTCGCTGTCGCAACCGCTGAACGTCGATGCGCTGAACCACCGCCTGCAGGCCCTGGTGGTCGGCAGTGAGATCCTGCGCACGCGTCTGATGCCCGTGCCCGGCCTGCGCCACCCGGTGCAGGTGATAGACGAAACCGCGTCGCTGGCGGTGAACCTCCTGGACCTGCGCCAGCACGGCCGCACCGACCAGGACGCCGCGCTGGCCCGGCTCACGGATCAACCCCGCGACTGGACAACGCCACTGAGCGTGACCCTGGTGCGCCTGGGCGACGAACAAGCGGTGTTGGACATGGCCGCAGCCACCAGCCACTTCGACCTGGCGAGCCTGAAATGGCTGGCTGTCGCGTTGCTGCAAGACACCGCCACCGACCTGTCCGACACGTTGCAATACGCTGACTACGCCGAATGGCGCTGGAGCCTGGTCGAAGACGCGCCGGACCATCCTGGCGTGAGCTTCTGGCCCCCCGTGGGTGAAACCGGACAGGCCGCCTTGCAACTGCCCCTCGAATCCGCCCTCGACGGCGGGTTTGCCCCGACGCGATTGGACCTGACACTGCCGGTCGACCTCGCCCGCCACCCAGCCCTGGCTTGCGATTTGCTGCTGGCGGCATGGGCAGCGGTACTGGGACGACTGGCCGGCCAGCAACAGGTGCCGCTCGTCCTGATCCATGAAAGTCGCGGCGCGGAACTGGATAACACCCTGGGCCTGTTCGAACAGTGCCTGCCCGTGCGCATTGAACTGGACGCACAGGCGACCCTGCTGGAGCAAAGCCAACACGTGACCGGCACCCTGGAACGGGCGGTCGGCTGGCAAGACTATTACACCGGCACCCTCAACGCCGGATACGCCTTTGCCTGGCGCTCGGGCGATGCCCGGGAGCGTCATGCCAGCGCGGTGATGAACCCGTTGAAGGCGTGTCTGAACGTGCGCCAGTTGCCCGGCAGCCTGCACGCACAGCTGGTCTACGACCGCCACACCCTCAGCGCCGAAGCCGCAGGCTGCCTCGCCGAACAATGGCTGCAATTGCTGCAAGGCGCCCTGGCCGAACCGCAACGGGCCTGGGCCCGGTTGCCCCTGGGTGGCGCGCTGCAATCGCAACTGATCGGCACCCGCGCGAGCGCACCGTCCATCGAACCGGTGACGCTGGTGGAATTGATTGCCCGCAAGGTTCGCCAGCAACCGAACGCCATCGCCCTCAGCGATCAGCACGGTGACCTGAGCTACAGCCGCCTCGACGCCTGCGCCACGCAACTGGCCCATCGGCTGGTCGCCGCCGGCATCGGACCCGGGGTGCCTGTCGGCGTCCTGTTCGCCCGCAGCAACGCGGCCATCGTCGCCCTGCTCGCCGTCCTGAAAGCCGGTGGCGCCTACGTGCCCGTCGACCCGACCTACCCGGCCGACCGCCGCGCCTACATGCTCGCCGACAGCGCCATCGCCCACATCGTGGTCAGCGCCGAACTGGCCGACAGCGTGCCGGCCGACCTGCATCGCTTCGTGCTGGATGACCTGGAAACGCCGGACCTCAGTGATGCGCCGGCGCTGCCGTTGCCAGACGCGAACGACCTCGCCTACTTGATCTACACCTCCGGCTCCACCGGCACACCAAAAGCCGTGGAAATCAGCCATGGCGCGCTGAGTTTCTCGACCCAGGTGCGCATGGCCACTTATGAGACGCCGGTGCGCGCCTATCTGTTGCTGTCGTCGTTTGCCTTCGACAGTTCGGTCGCCGGGATTTTCTGGACCCTGGCCCAAGGCGGACGCCTGGTATTGCCCGCCCCGGGTGAAGAACTGGAGATGGCCCGCCTGGCGCATCTGATAGCCCAGCATCAGGTCAGCCATGGCCTGTCACTGCCATCGCTGTACCAGGCCTTGCTCGATCAATTGCAGCGCAGCGCAGGCATCGACAGCCTCGCCTGCTGGATCGTCGCCGGTGAAGCCTGCCCGCCATCCTTGATCGCACAACACGCCAGGACCTTGCCCCACGCCCGGCTGGTGAACGAATACGGTCCCACCGAAGCCACCGTCTGGGCCACCTATGACGTGTTGGAGCCAGGCCGTCACGTCACCATCGGTCGCCCCATCGCCGGCATGGACCTGCGCCTGCTGAACGAATTCGACACCGCCTGCGGCGTTGGCGAACCGGGTGAAATTGTCCTCGCCGGCCCGACCCTGGCCCACGGCTATCGCCACAAGCCCGAAGAAACCGCCAAGGCCTTCGTCACCCTGGCCGACGGCGCCCGCGCCTACCGTACGGGCGACCTGGCGTGCTGGTTGGCCGATGGACGCCTGGCCTTCCTCGGACGCAAGGACCATCAGGTCAAGGTTCGCGGCTACCGCATCGAGCTCGGCGAAATCGAGCGCCAGTTGTGCAACCACAGCGACGTGCGCGAAGCCGCAGTGATCGTCCAGGAACAGGCCGCCGGCAAGCGCCTGCTCGCCTACGTCCTGGCCGCCCATGGCTACGCACCGGACTCGGAGGCAATCAAGCGCTTCCTCGGCGAACGCCTGCCGTCGTACATGGTGCCGGCGCTGGTACTGACCCTGGCGAGCTTCCCGCGAACGCCCAACGGCAAGCTCGACACCCGCCAGTTGCCCGACCCGGATCAATTCGACGAGAGCGCCCACGTGGCGCCGCGCAACGCCATGGAAACCACCTTGCAAGCCATCGTCGCCAAGGTCTTGAAGCGCTCGACGGTGAGCGTCACCGACAACTTCTTCGCCATCGGCGGCGACTCGATCCTGAGCCTGCAAGTGGTGGCCCAGGCCCATGAGCAAGGCATCGCCCTTTCGGCCAAGCAAGTCTTCGAACGCCAGACCGTCGCGGCCATGGCCGAGGTCGCGCAACCGCTGGACCCAAGCGCCGCCGAGCCGCAAGCCGACAGCACCGAGTTCAGCGCCTCGGGCCTGTCCGATGACGAAATGCAAGCGCTGATGGCCGAACTGGACGAGGCCGACCTGTGAACGGTTCCTCCCGTCGCCACGCCATCACCGTTGCCCCTTTTTTAGCAGGACGCTTTCAATGACCATCGAAAAAAACACCGGCAACCCGATCGAAGACATTTACCCGTTGTCGCCACTGCAACAAGGCATGCTGTTCCATTCCCTGCTGCACGAAGATTCCGGCGTGTACCTGATGCAGGATCGCTACCGCATCGGCGGGGCCATCGATGAAGCGGCGTTCCTCGAATCGTGGCGCCAGGTGGTCGCGCTGCACCCGTCCCTGCGCGCCAGTTTCCAGTGGAAAAGCCAGAAGCAACCGGTGCAGGTGATCCATCGCCAGGTCAAGGTGCCGCTGGACACCCTCGACCTGCGCGGGCTCGCCCCCCATGAGCAGGAGGCGCGGATCCGCACCCTGCTCGAAGACGAGCAGAAAGTCGGCTTCAACCTGTCCAAGCCACCGCTGATTCGCTTCCGGTTGGTGCGCCTGGCCGATGAGTCCTACGAATTCATTCGCAGCTTCCACCACATCCTGATGGATGCCTGGTGCATCTCCCTGGTAACCGTGGACTTCCTCAAAGTCTACGAAGCGCTGTGCAACGACCGCACGCCGGAACTGAAAGCCCCTCGGCCGTTCCGCGATTACATCCAGTGGCTGCAACGCCAGGACGCGGGCAAGGCCGAGCAATTCTGGCGCGGCCAGTTGCAAGGCCTCAATGCGCCCACACCACTGACGGTGGACAACGGCGTAACCCGCGACCGCTACACCGATGCGGTGCTGGTGGACGACCAACTGATTCACCTCGACGAGCAGGAAACCCAGGCGCTGACGGCGTTCTGCCGCAGTCGCCGGATCACCCCGAACACGTTTTTCCAGGGCGTCTGGTCGTTGCTGCTGTCGCGCTACAGCGGGCAACAAGACGTGGTCTTCGGCGTCACCGTGGCCGGGCGTCCGGCCGACCTGACCGGTGTCGCGCAAATGATCGGCCTGTTCATCAACACGTTGCCGCTGCGGGTTTCGGTGGACCCGAACGCCTCGCTCGGCACGTGGCTGGACGACCTGCAGAAGCTCAACGTCGACATGCGCGACTTCGAGCACACGCCGTTGACCGACATCCAGGGCTGGAGCGATTTCCCCAGGGGCGAAACCCTGTTCGACAGCATCCTGGTGTTCGAAAACGCGCCCATCGACGAGCAGATCCTCGAAGGCGGCTTCCAGTTCAGCCTTGAAGGCATGGACCACAGTGTGCACACCCACTACGGCTTGACCGTGGTGATCCTGCCGGGCGAACAGCTGGGCATCCGCGTGTCCTATGACCGCGAGCGTTTCGAAGCCAGCACTGTGCAGCGCCTGCTGGGCCATATCGCCAGCCTCGTGCGCAGCATGCTCGCCACCCCCGACGCGCCGTTGGCCAGCCTCGAACTGCTGGCCGCCGACGAGCGCCAACAGTTGCTGGGCAAGTGGGCGCTCAACCCTCACGACTTCCCGCTGGATCAAAGCTACGCCGCGCTGTTTGCCGCCCAGGTCGCCCAGCGCGGTGACCAGGTCGCGGCGACCTGTGCCGGTGAGTCGCTGACCTACGCCGAACTCGACCTGCGTTCCACCCGCCTGGCCCATGCCTTGCGCGAGGCCGGCGCCGGTGAAGATCAGCTGGTCGCGCTGGTTGCCCCCCGTGGCCTGGCGCTGTTGACCATGATGCTGGCGGTGTTCAAGGCCGGCGCGGCGATGCTGCCCCTTGAGGTCAACCATCCGCCCGAGCGCCTGCGGGAAATCCTCGGGCTGTCCCGCGCGCCATTGCTGATCGCCAGCGAAGCCTGCAGCGGTTTGCTCGATCAGTTGCTCAGCGACCTCGACCCGGCGCCCAAGGCGCTGTTCGCCGAGGCCGGCTGGACGTCCGGCAACGATGCGCCACTGCCGCTGCTCGCAGGCCCCGACAGCCTGGCCTACGTGCTGTTCACTTCGGGTTCGACCGGCACGCCGAAAGGCGTGATGATCGAACAGCGCGGCATGCTCAACAACATCTTCGGCAAGGTGCCGGCCCTGGGGCTCAGCGCTGCCGACCGGATTCCCCAGACCGCGTCGGTGGCGTTCGACATCTCGGTGTGGCAGTTCCTCGCTGCGCCGGTATTCGGTGCCACGGTGCACATTCTTCCGGATGAAGTCGCCCACGACCCGCAACGCCTGCTGCAGGTGCTCGCCTGCGAGCGCCTGAACGTGCTGGAAATCGTCCCGAGCCTGATGCGCACCTTGCTCGCGCTGTGCCCGTGCGACTTGCAACTGCCGGACCTGCGCTGGGTCCTGCCCACCGGTGAAGCCCTGCCGCCAACCGTGGCTCGCGACTGGTTCGCACGCTTCCCCGACATCGCCCTGATGAACGCCTACGGGCCGGCTGAATGTGCCGATGACGTGGCTTTCCAGCCGATCTTCGAAGCACCGGGGGCCGAGGTCAGCCACATGCCCATCGGCCGGCCGACCGCCAACAATCGCCTGTATGTGCTGGACGAAGCCTTGCGGCCGGTGCCGGTTGGCGTGGCTGGGGAAATCTGTGTCGGTGGCGTCGGTGTCGGCCGCGGCTACCTGCACGACCCACAGCGCACCGCTGACGCCTTTATCGACCACCCTCAACTCGAAGGTCGCCTGTACCGCACCGGTGACCTGGGACGCTGGCGTGCCGACGGCGTGATCGAATACCTCGGCCGCCGCGACCAGCAAGTGAAACTGCGCGGGCACCGGATCGAACTGACGGAAATCGAACATCGCCTCGCCCAGCACCCCAACGTGCGCGAAGCCGCCGTCCTGCTGCGGGAAAACACTGCCGGCGAAGCCTGGTTGGTGGCGTACTGGTCGGCCCATGACGAAACCCAGGGCAGTGATGGCCTGGGCGAACATTTGCGGGCGCAACTGCCGCCGTACATGGTGCCGGCGGCCTTCGTCTGCCTGGACAAAATGCCCCTGAACAACAACGGCAAGGTCGATCGCAAGGCCCTCGCCGCCCGCAAGCTGGACTGGCAGGCCGATACCCAGGAAAGCATCGCCCCGCGCAATGCGCTGGAAACCGCCGTGGCGTCGATCTGGGCCGAGGTCCTCGGGCGCGACACGGTGGGCGTGGAAGACAATTTCTTCACCCTCGGCGGGCACTCGTTGCTCGCGACCCAGATCGTCGCCCGCCTGCGCACCCAGTTCAAACTGGACCTGCCGTTGCGGGTCCTGTTCGAACAGCCGACCGTGGCCTTGCTGGCCGAGGCCATCGGCGCCCGCCAGGCCGAGGCCACCGCGCCGCAAGCCAAGGTACAGAGCCTGCCCAAGGCCCAGCCACGCCCGACGCGGCTGCCGCTGTCGTTCTCGCAACAACGCCTGTGGTTCATCGAGCAACTGACGCCGGGCACTACGCTGTTCAACATCCCGTTCGCCCTGCACCTCAAGGGCGAACTGAATGTCGAGGCGCTGCACGCCAGCCTCAACGACCTGCTGGCGCGCCATGAAATCCTGCGCACCGGCATTCACAGCACCGACGGCGTGCCGTGCCAGCGCATCAGCCCAGCGCTGGACATTGCGCTGCCCTTCGAAGACTTGTCGAGCCTGACCGCCACCGAGCGTGCCGGCGCACAGTTCAATGCCCTGCAAGACACCTTCGAGCAACCGTTCGACCTCACCTGCCCACCGCTGCTGCGTGCCCGTTTGCTGCGCCTGGCGCCGGGCGAACACGTGTTTGGCATCGCCCTTCATCACCTGGTCTCCGACGCCTGGTCGGCCACCATCGCCCTGCGCGAACTGGCTCAGGGTTACGAAACCCGTTGCAACGGCGCCGCCGCCGAACTGCCTGCCCTGCCCCTGCAATACGCCGACTTCGCCCTTTGGCAGCGCGAACACCTGCAAGGCGCCGAACTCAAGCGCCAGCTCGACTACTGGACCGCCACCCTCGACCGTCGTGACAGCGATGCCAGCCCACTGCTGGCCTTGCCCACCGATCATCCTCGGCCCTCGGTGCAAAGTTACCGCGCCGGGATCGTCCAGCGCGAACTCAGTGCCGACCTCAGTGGCCGGGTGCAAGCCTTTGCCAGTCGCCTCGGCACCACGCCGTTCACCGTCCTCTTCGCTGGCTTTGCCGTGCTGATGCACCGTTTGAGCGGCGACGCCACGGTGCTGGTCGGCACCCCGGTCACCCACCGTGAACAACCGGGCACCGAAGGCCTGCTGGGCATTCTGTTGAACAACCTGGCGATCCGTGCGGATTTCGAGCCGCAAGTCGGTTTCACCGCCCTGGTCAAACAAGTCGCCGAACGCCTGCGCAGCGGCCTGCAGCACCAGGACCTGCCGTTCGAGCAACTGGTGGACAGCCTGCAACTGCCACGCAGCCTCAGCCACGCACCGCTGTACCAGGTGATGGTCGCCCAGCAACTGGCCATGGAGTCCCGGTTGCGCTTCCCGGGCCTGGAATTCGAGGCGTTGGACACACCGCTGCGACATTCCGAATGCGACCTCGACCTGCACGTGCTGTGCCCGGCCAACGCGCCGATCCAGCTGGAGCTGATGTTCGCCCTCGACCTGTTCGTCGTCGACAGCGCTCGCCAGACCCTCGCCCGCCTGGAACACCTGCTCGAACACCTGCTCGCCGAGCCCCAGCGCCCGGTCGCCGCCCTGCCGCTGCTGATGGACGCGGAATGGCAACGCACCGTGGTCGAGTGGAACCGTACCGAGATGGCGGTGCCGACGCACCTGACCTTCGCCCAATTGTTCGAACAACAGGCCGAGCGCACCCCGGAGCGTGACGCCCTGTGTTTCGAAGGCCGCAGCCTGAGCTACGGCGAACTCAACCGTCGCGCCAACCAGGTGGCGCATTACCTGCGCAGCCGTGGCGTCGGTGCCAACCGCCCGGTGGCGCTGTGCGTCGAGCGCTCGCTGGAGCTGCTGGTCGGCCTGCTGGGCATCCTCAAGTCCGGCGGCGCCTACGTGCCGCTGGACCCGACCTACCCGGTGGATCGCTTGGCGTACATGCTCGAAGACGCGCAGCCGACCCTGTTCCTCGGCCAGCAGGGCCTGTTGGAACAACTGGGAGCCGAGCTGCCGCGCTTGCGCCTGGACAGCGACGCGACGCTGTTCGCCGACCAGCCGGACAGCAACCCGGTCCCGCTCGCCGGGCCGCAAGACCTGGCCTACATCATGTACACCTCCGGTTCGACCGGTAAACCCAAGGGCACCCTGGTGACCAACGGCTCGGTGGTCAACCTGGCCTGGGCGCGTATCCATGGCTTGTATCGCCGTTATACCGACCAGCCGATGCGCACCAGCTTCAACTACTCGTTCGCCTTCGACAGTTCGGTGGCCGAGCTGATCCTATTGCTCGATGGACACAGCCTGTACCTGACCCCTGAAGAGGTGCGCTACGACCCCGATGCCCTCGCGGGTTTCTTCCGCGAGACCCGCCTGGAGGCCTTCGAGTGCACCCCGGCACAGCTCAAGGCCCTGCTCGAAAGCGACGGCGTTCGCCGTGGCGAGGTGTATCTGCCGCGCTTCGTGCTATTCGGTGGCGATGCGGTGGACGCGCAGCTGTGGCAACGCCTGCCGTCGATTACCGGCACCCGCTTCTTCAACACCTATGGCCCGACCGAATGCACCGTGGACGCCACCGGCTGCGCGGTGGATGATTTCCCGCAGCGGCCGATCATCGGCCGGCCGATTGCAAACGTGCACACCTATGTGCTCGATGCCTTCCTCAACCCGATGCCGGTGGGCGTCCCGGGGGAACTGCACATCGGCGGTGCCGGCGTGACCCTGGGCTACCTCAACCGTGCCGAACAGACCGCGAAGGTGTTCATCGAGGACCCGTTCTCGTCGCTGCCGGGCGCGCGAATGTACAAGTCGGGCGACCTGGTGCGCTGGTTGCCCGACGGCCAGCTCGAATACCTGGGCCGCATGGACCATCAAGTGAAGATCCGTGGCTTCCGCGTCGAGCTGGGGGAAATCGAAACCCTGATCGGTGCCCAACCGGGCGTGCGCCAGGCCGTGGTGCTGGCCCGCGAAGACGTGCCCGGCGACAAGCGCCTGGTGGCCTACGTGACGTGCGACCAGCCGGCCGACATCCATGCCTGGCGAAAAACCATGGGCGCCGCCCTGCCCGACTACATGGTGCCCTCGGCGTTCGTGGTGCTCGATGAACTGCCGCTGACCGACAACGGCAAACTCAACCGCAAGGCCCTGCCGGCCCCGGACATCCAAGCCGCGCCAGACGCCCTGGACCCGCCGCGCAGCGCCGCCGAGCAGCAACTGGCTGCCTTGTGGGCCGAGTTGCTCAACGTGCCGTCGGCGCAGATCGGCCGCGACAGCCATTTCTTCTACCTCGGCGGCCACTCGCTGCTGGCGGCGGCGCTGTTTGCCCGCCTGCGCCAACGGTTCGCCAGCGTGCCGCCGTTGCGAGCGGTGTTCGAACACCCGACCCTGGACGCCCTGGCCGCGCTGCTGGGCGATCCCCAGCAAGCCCCGGCGGCGACTTTCGTCCCGGTGAAACGTCCGGCGCGCCTGCCGCTGTCGTTCGAGCAGCAACGCTTGTGGTTCCTCGAACAACTGAGCGTCGGCGGGGGTGAATACAATGTCGTCAGCGCCGTGCAACTGGACGGCGAACTCAATGCCCAGGCGTTGCGAACGGCCCTGAACAGCGTGGTCCAGCGCCACGAAATCCTGCGCAGCCGCATCGTGCGCGATACCGATGACGAGTTGGCGCTGGTGATCGACGCGCAGGCCGATATCACCGTGCAAGTGAAGGCCCTGCAAGCCGCCAGTGACGAACAGTGGCAGCAATTGACCGACGCGGCGATCCACGCAGAAACCGGCCGCCGTTTCGACCTCGCCGTCGAAGTGCCGGTCCGCGCCACCCTGCTGCAACGCAGCGGTGGCGTCCAGTCGTTGCTGTTGCTGAGCGTGCACCACTGCGCCACCGATGACGCCTCCAGCCAGAACCTGCTGGAGGAACTGCGGCAGTGCTACATCGCCCAGTGCCAAGGCACCCCGGCGATACTGCCGGCGCTGGCGTTGCAATACCCCGATTACGCCCTCTGGCAGCGCGAACCGGGCCAACAAACCGCGTTCAGCAGTCAACTGGACTACTGGCGCAACCAACTGGAGGACGGCGATTACCTGCTGGACCTGCCAACCGAACAGGGCCGCCCCAGCAAGCTCGACCCGATGGCCGGCGCGGTGCAACTGCAATTGCCGCCCGCCCTGGTGGAACGCCTGCGACAGTTCGCCCAGCAACGCGGGGCGACGCTGTACATGCTCATGCTCGGTGCAGCGCAATTGCTCTTGGGGCGTTACGCCAACCAGCGCGACGTGCGCCTGGGTACTCCGGTGGCCCAGCGCCCCTTCGCCGAGCTGCAACCGCTGATCGGTTGTTTCGTCAACACGGTGGTCATGCGTGCCGACCTCGATCCGGCGCTGGACTTCGAAGGCTTGCTCGACCAGGTGCGCAACCGTGTGCTGGATGCCCAGCAGCATCAGGACGTGCCGTTCGACCAGGTCGTCGAGCATTTGAAACCGTCGCGCAGCCTCGGCCAGACGCCGCTGTTCCAGGTGCTGTTCGCCATGCAGAACGCCGACGCGTCGAGCCAGCCATGGCCGCGGTTGCAGGTCCGCGAACGCGCCGTGACCGCCCAGGCCACCAAGTACGACCTGAACTGGGAAATACACGACGGCGAGGTGCTGTCGGTGTTGCTGGAATACCGCGCCGCGCTGTTCAGCGAAACCACCGCCCGGCGTTGGCTGGAACAGTGGCAACGGCTGCTGGAAGTCATGCTCGAAGCTCCACACACCCGACTCGGCGATTGGACGCCGTTGCCGGCGGTCGAGCGTCAGCGCCAACTGATCGAGTGGAACGCCAACGAACGTCACTACGACGGCCCGACCAACCTGCACACCGCCCTGG
>NZ_JAOSHO010000210.1 GCF_025917275.1 Pseudomonas agronomica
TGTGGGAGCGGGCTTGCTCGCGAAGGCGTCCTGCCTGACGACCTGAATGCATCGGCTCAGCGATCAGCTTTCAGCGATCAACCAATCCATCTGCCACCCACCCTGGGTCTGCCCAAGCTTCTTGGACAACCACGGCAGCAACTCACGCAACTCTTCCTCAAGCCCCCATGGCGGGTTGGCGATGGCCAGGCCGGAGCCGTTCAGGCTGTTGGGCGTGGCCAGCGGATGCACGAGCAACTCCACCCGCAACAACTTCGGCGCGCCTGTGCCCGCCAGGTCCTGATAGAAACGACGCAACATGCGTTGGTCTTTCACGGGATACCAGATCGCCGCCACCGTCTGGCGCATCCGGCCGATGGCCTCCTTGAGCGAGGCAGCGCAGCGCTGCATCTCATCCAACTGTTCAAACGGCGGATCGATCAACATCAGGGCGCGCTTCTCTGCCACCGGCAGCAACGCACGAGGAACGTGCCAGCCTTCGCCCAGATGCACTGCCACGCGACGATCACCCTTCATGTTGTCCTTGAGCAGCACGCCGTCCTCCGGATGCTTCTCGTTGAGCAACACCCGATCCTGCGACCGGGTCAGGCGCCGCGCCAGCTCCGGTGAGCCAGGGTAATAGCGCAACTGGCCGTCCGGGTTCATCTCGTGCAGCACCTTCATGTAATCGGCGGTCAGGGCCGGCAAGTCGCCCTGATCCCATAACCGCGCGATGCCTTCCAGGTATTCGCCGGTGCGATTGGCCTGGTCGCCCTGCAAGTCGTACAAGCCGATGCCTGCGTGGGTGTCGAGGTAGGCGAAGGGCTGTTCCTTGCGCGACATCAAGGCGATGAGGCGAGTCAAGGTCAGGTGTTTGAACACATCGGCGTGATTGCCGGCGTGGAAGGCGTGGCGATAATTCATGGCGGCTCCTGCGAAGGGCGACGAGTTTACCTCGAAGCGCGCCCAACGTCAGGGACTGGCGACCGAGCGGCCCAATAATCACTCACCCGTGGCGAGGGAGCTTGCTCCCGCTGGGCTGCTCGGCAGCCCGCCCTGAACCTATCCTCCAAGCGGTGCCAACGACACGCCACAAGCGCCATCCTTGCAGCGCTCGCACTCCTCGCAGAAAGGCGCGGGGCTTTTCAGGCTGCGTATTTGCGCCAAGGACAGTATCGGCGCCAGCGCGGCGGCAAGTTTCTCCGGGGCGCCTGCCGCAATGGGCTCGGCACCCATCGCCGCCATCGGCGCACCGCCGACCTGGATCGGCACGCTGCTGAAGATTCCGCCCGGGCCGATGTTGATCCAGTGCCCGCCGGCCTGGACGGTCACGCTGGCACCGGCCTCCAGCACGACTTGCTGACCAGCGCTGACACTGAATCCCCCGGAGGCGTTGAGGGCCTGGTTGGCGACGTGGATGTGCCGATCGCCGGTCACCATCAGGTGATCGTCCTGGCGAACTTCAACCTGGCGTCGACCTCCGGTGATGCGCTGTTCGCCATCCTTGAGTTCATGCCGCGACAAACCACTGACAACGATGCTGCGCTCATGATCGACCTGTACCCGCTGGTCATGCAGCACATGCTGGGTCCAGTTGCGCTGCGCCCGCAGGTAGATTTCCTCGGCGCCCTTGCGGTCTTCGATGCGCAATTCGTTGTAGCCACCGCCGCCGGGGCTGCTCTGGCTGCGCAGGATACTGCGGGTCTTGTCCGCCGGCAGGTCGAGGGGCACCGGGGTGGCACCGTTCGGCAGGCAGCCCACCACCAGGGGCTTGTCGACGTCGCCGTCCATGAACCCGACGAGGACCTCCATGCCGACCCGAGGGATCATCACGCTGCCGTAGCGATCATGGGCCCATCCGGTCGCCACGCGTAGCCAGCAGCTGGAATGCTCGTCGCGCTCGCCGTCACGGTCCCAGACCAGTTGCACCTTGACCCGCCCGAATTCATCGCAATGAATCTCGCTGTCTACCGGCCCGGTCACCACCGCCGGCTGAAAACCGCTGACGGACGGCTTCTTGTGCTGCAACGGCGGACGAAAGAAACCCTCCCATGGCGTTGCGATGAAAGCATTGCGGTAGCCCTGGAACTCATCCCGGCCGGCGGAGGCGGTTTCTTCCAACACTTGCGGTTGTCGACCATGGTGATCGACCTGCGTCAGCAGCCACAGGTCGTTCCATTGAGTGCGCGGGTGCTCTTTGATGCGCATGAAATGCCCGCTGACAAAAGCGCTGTCATCGCTGTCGCCCTCTGCCAGGCGCCCGTCGGCGCCATGCCGTTCGAGGGCCCGCCGGACCGAATGCTTGCCATCGTCGCGGTCGGTGAATTGACCGGGGTAGTGATAATGTTCCAGCGTCGGGAGTTGCTGATTGTCGAGATTGGCCTGTAATAGCAAGCCCGGCTTGCGAAAGTCATAGTCGCGCAATGTTACGGCCGTGGTGCGGGTCTGGAGCCGCACCGCCAAGCGCTTGATGGCCGGCTCGGCGGCGGCCATGCCGCTGCCGGGCAAATACAACGTGGACTCGGGCAAGCGCGCGAACACCGTCTGGTCATCGCCGAACGCCAGCAGATGGCCGTCAGGGCTGTGGCGGAAGTGGTAATGGATGCCGACTTCGGCGCAAAGGCGCTCAACGAAAACCAGGTCGCTTTCGCCGTACTGCACGCAATATTCACGCTCGGGATATTGCCCGCCAAGGCTGAACTGGAAGGCATCGGCCAGGATGCCGTGGTCCTTCAGGACGAGGGCCACGATATCCGGCACGCTCAGGTGCTGGAAAATCCGCTGGTTGATGCGATGACGCAAGTACGCCAGGCGAGGCACCAGCGTGATTTGATAACGGGTCAGGCGCTTGCCTGAATCGCCTTGCGCCACACAGTAGACCTGCCCGTGAACACCGCCGCCCCGGTCGTCGAAGCCCAGGAAAGCCTGGCGATGAAGCAGCTCCTCCAGCGGCAGGTCAGGTCGCTCGCTGATCAGTTCCAACTCGAAGCAGTAAGGTTGGCTGATGGCTTCCTTGCCCTTGAACTCAAGCACCTTGAGGTCGTTTGGCCCGCTGTCGAGCGTCAGCGTGAAACGCGGTAGGTTGGCAGGCGCGAACATCCGATGTGCCTCTGCGAAATAAGGGCGGGCGATTGTGCACGACCCATTCGGCCAGTTGACCGGACATCATGAAAAACAGATTTCCCCTACATCCAAGAGGCTAAAAGCTGCGTGGCGCGCTGTATTTTCCGATAGACACGCGCGCCTAAAGTTTTCGTACGAAGGAATCAGCGGCTTCTTACGGGGCGCCAGGCCTCGTATCGCCCAAAGGCGTGATAACGTCCTTTCGTCGTAACAAGCCAAGGACGCAACCATGACAATCCGCTACACAAAAATCGCGATGATCCTCGCGCTTGCCGCTTTCGCCTTCCTGACCGTGTTCAACAACGTCACGGACTACAGCTCCAACTTCAATTTCGTCCAGCATGTGCTGAGCATGGACACCACCTTTCCCGACAACGCCGCCCGCTATCGCGCCGTCGACCAGCCGTGGATGTGGCACGGCGCTTATTGGCTGATCATCCTCGGCGAAGCGATGACCACGGTGTTGCTGGCCTATGGCGGGCTGAAACTCTGGCGCGTACGCACGGCGGATGGCCTGGTTTTCAATCGGGCCAAGGGGTGGGCCGTCGTCGGGCTCACGGTGGGATTCTTCGTCTGGTTTTTCGGTTTCATGGTCGTCGGCGGCGAGTGGTTCCTGATGTGGCAATCCGAGACCTGGAATGGCCAGGATGCTGCGTTCAGGTTCTACATGGCGCTGTTGGGCGTGCTGATCTTTCTCAACCAGCCCGATACCGAGATGAAGTGATGAGGCTCCGTGGCGAGGGAGCTTGCTCCCGCCCTGTAGGAGCTGGCGAAGCCTGCGATCTTTTGATCTTTGATCTTTCGCTTGGGACTCAAGCGTCTGGGGAAAGATCGCAGCCTCGTTGCACTCGGCAGCTCCTACGCGGCTTCCGAGGGTAGCGGGAGCAAGCGCCCCCGCCACAATGGATCATCAGCGAGCCCGGAGGCTCGCCAAGAGCCTTACTGATTTAAGCGGAAATCTTTCTCGGCCGCTTCGAAGCGCTGCAGCATGCCGATGGTAGGCGTGCCCATCTTGCTGACAACCAAGATTGCGAGGCTGGCGAAGATGAAGCCCGGGATGATTTCGTACAGGCCCAGCAGCTCGAAATGCTTCCAGACCACGACGGTGATCGCACCGACCAGAATACCGGCCAAGGCGCCATTGCGCGTCATGTTCTTCCAGATCACGGAGATCAGGACCACCGGACCGAAGGCCGCACCGAAACCAGCCCAGGCGTAGCTCACCAGGCCCAGTACGCGGTTTTGCGGATTGGCGGCCAGGGCGATGGCGATCAGCGCCACCAACAGCACCATGGCGCGACCGACCCAGACCAACTCGACTTGGGACGCACTCTTGCGCAGGAAGGTCTTGTAGAAGTCTTCGGTCAGTGCGCTGGAGCACACCAGCAACTGGCAGCTCAGGGTGCTCATGACGGCAGCCAGGATGGCGGACAGCAGCACGCCGGCAACCCATGGGTTGAACAGGATTTTCGCCAGTTCGATGAACACGCGCTCAGGGTTTTCAGTCACAGGACCGGCCAGGTCAGGATGCGCCGAGAAATACGCGATACCGAAGAAACCGACGGCCACGGTGCCGCCCAGGCACAGGATCATCCAGGTCATGGAGATGCGACGCGCCTTGGCGATCGACTTGACCGAGTCTGCTGCCATGAAGCGCGCCAGGATGTGCGGTTGGCCGAAGTAGCCCAGGCCCCAGCCCATCAGCGAGATGATCCCGATGAAGGTGGTGTTTTTCAGCATGTCGAACGAAGTCGGATCTTTCGCTTCGATGGCCAGGAAAGTGGTATCGACGCCGCCAGTGGCCAGCAGCACGATGATCGGGGTGAGGATCAAGGCGAAGATCATCAGCGTGGCTTGTACGGTATCGGTCCAGCTCACCGCCAGGAAACCACCGATGAAGGTGTAGGCGATGGTCGCGGCGGCACCGGCCCACAGCGCGGTCTCGTAGGACAGGCCGAAGGTGCTTTCGAACAAACGGGCACCGGCCACGATGCCGGACGCGCAATAGATGGTGAAGAACACCAGGATCACCACCGCGGAGATAATCCGCAGCAAGCCGCTGGTATCCTCAAAACGGCTGGAGAAATAGTCCGGCAGCGTCAGCGCATCACCGTTGTGCTCGGTCTGGACCCGCAGGCGACCGGCGACGAACAGCCAGTTCAGGTAGGCACCGATGATCAGGCCGATGGCGATCCAGCTTTCCGACAGGCCGGACATGTAGATGGCGCCAGGCAAACCCATCAACAACCAGCCGCTCATGTCGGAAGCGCCGGCGGAAAGCGCCGTCACGACACTGCCCAGGCTGCGACCGCCCAGGATGTAATCGGAAAGGTTGTTGGTGGAGCGATAAGCCATCAGGCCGATCAGGACCATGGCTGCGATGTAGATCACGAAGGTGATCAGGGTGGGATTGCTAACACTCATGAGTTACGCCCTGGCTTTGTTTTTATGGTGCGGTGGCAGTTGAAAGCGCCGACAACGCAGACGTTGTACCGACGTTTTGTGGACCCGCGAATTTATGACTGATGTTTCCCCAGGAAAGCCATCAGCCGATGCAGCTCGACCCGTTTCGAATCCCGGACCGGTTGCACCTTGGCCGCGAATGCTATTCAACAAATCAAATTAGGTGCAACCAGTTTCGTTGAAATAAGTTGCACCTAGTCGGAATCTCCCTACAAATGCCACATTTTGCTCTCTTTTGGTGCGAGAATCTTCCTTTTTCCTGACTGAGACGCACCATGTGAGTGCGAACATGGAATCGCGCCCTAACCTTCCAGATGAGCTGTTCATTATTTCGACAAAAAACCGGTTGCACCCGGTTGCACCTCAATCATCGCGCAGCTAATCTTGCCGCCAGCTGATGCCACGCGGTACGTGGCAAACATGAGGATAAAAATATGGCTACCACCACCCTTGGGGTCAAACTCGACGACCCGACCCGCGAACGCCTCAAGGCGGCCGCAACCTCGATTGATCGCACCCCGCACTGGCTGATCAAACAGGCTATTTTCAATTACCTGGAAAAACTCGAGGGTGGTGCAACCCTGACCGAGCTGAACGGTTCCCCTCGTGCCGACAGCGATGACGCTGGCGACGTGCAGGTCGACCACGCTCACCAATGCTTCCTCGAATTTGCCGAGAGCATCCTGCCGCAATCGGTACTGCGCGCTTCCATCACCGCCGCTTATCGTCGCCCGGAACCGGAAGTGGTGCCGATGCTGATCGAGCAGGCCCGCCTGCCGGCCGAGATGGCCGAAGCCACCAACAAGCTGGCGGCCTCCATCGCTGAAAAACTGCGTAACCAGAAAAGTGCTGGCGGCCGTGCCGGTATTGTTCAGGGCTTGCTGCAGGAATTTTCCCTGTCGTCCCAGGAAGGCGTCGCCCTGATGTGCCTGGCGGAGGCGCTGCTGCGCATTCCGGACAAGGGCACCCGCGATGCGCTGATCCGCGACAAGATCAGCACCGGCAACTGGCAGCCGCACCTGGGCAACAGCCCATCGCTGTTCGTTAACGCCGCCACCTGGGGCCTGCTGCTGACCGGCAAGCTGGTCGCTACCCATAACGAAGCGGGCCTGACCTCCTCCCTGAGCCGCATCATCGGCAAGAGCGGCGAGCCGATGATCCGCAAGGGCGTCGACATGGCCATGCGCCTGATGGGCGAGCAGTTCGTCACCGGCGAAACCATCGCCGAAGCCCTGGCCAACGCCAGCAAATTCGAATCCAAGGGTTTCCGTTATTCCTACGACATGCTGGGTGAAGCCGCACTCACCGAGCATGACGCCCAGAAGTACCTGGCGTCGTACGAACAAGCCATCCACTCCATCGGCAAAGCGTCCCATGGTCGTGGGATTTATGAAGGCCCGGGCATTTCCATCAAGCTCTCGGCCCTGCACCCGCGCTACAGCCGCGCCCAGTACGAGCGCGTCATGGACGAGCTGTACCCGCGCCTGCTGTCGCTGACCCTGTTGGCCAAGCAATACGACATCGGCCTGAACATCGACGCCGAGGAAGCCGACCGCCTCGAACTGTCCCTGGACCTGCTGGAGCGCCTGTGCTTCGAGCCGCAGCTGACCGGTTGGAACGGCATCGGCTTCGTGATCCAGGCCTACCAGAAGCGCTGCCCGTACGTGATCGACTACGTCATCGACCTGGCCCGTCGCAGCCGCCACCGCCTGATGATCCGCCTGGTAAAAGGCGCGTACTGGGACAGCGAGATCAAGCGCGCCCAGGTCGAAGGCCTGGAAGGCTACCCGGTCTACACCCGCAAGGTGTACACCGACGTGTCCTACATCGCTTGCGCACGAAAACTGCTCTCGGTGCCGGAAGTCATCTACCCGCAATTCGCCACACACAACGCCCACACCCTGTCGGCCATCTACCATATCGCCGGTCAGAACTATTACCCGGGCCAGTACGAATTCCAGTGCCTGCACGGCATGGGTGAACCGCTGTACGAGCAAGTTGTAGGCAAGGTTTCCGAGGGCAAGCTGAACCGTCCGTGCCGCGTGTACGCTCCGGTCGGCACCCACGAAACACTGCTGGCCTACCTGGTGCGTCGCCTGCTGGAAAACGGTGCCAACACCTCGTTCGTCAACCGCATCGCCGACCAGTCGATTTCCATCCAGGAACTGGTGGCCGATCCGGTGGCAAGCATCGAACAGATGGCAACCCTGGAAGGCGGCTTCGGCCTGCCACATCCGCGCATCCCGTTGCCGCGTGACCTGTATGGCAGCGAACGCGCCAACTCCAGCGGCATCGACCTGGCCAACGAACATCGCCTGGCCTCGTTGTCCTGCGCCCTGCTCGCCACTGCCCATAACGACTGGAAAGCCGCGCCGATGCTCGGTTGCGCCGCCAGCGAAGAAGCCCCGGCGCCGGTATTGAACCCGGCCGACCACCGCGACGTGGTCGGTCATGTGCAGGAAGCCACGGTCGAAGACGTCGACAATGCCATCCAGTGCGCACTGAATGCCGCACCAATCTGGCAAGCCACGCCGCCGGCCGAACGCGCCGCGATCCTGGAGCGTGCCGCCGACCTGATGGAAGGCGAGATCCAGCCGCTGATGGGCCTGCTGGCCCGTGAAGCTGGCAAGACCTTTGCCAACGCCATCGCCGAAGTGCGCGAAGCCGTGGACTTCCTGCGCTACTACGCGGTGCAGGCCCGCAACGATTTCACCAACGACGCCCACCGTCCACTGGGCCCGGTGGTCTGCATCAGCCCGTGGAACTTCCCGCTGGCAATTTTCAGCGGCCAAGTCGCCGCCGCACTGGCCGCCGGCAACCCGGTCCTGGCCAAGCCTGCCGAACAGACCCCATTGGTGGCGGCCCAGGCGGTGCGCCTGATGCTCGAAGCCGGCATCCCCGAAGGCGTCCTGCAATTGCTGCCGGGCCGCGGCGAAACCGTCGGTGCCCGCCTGGTGGGTGACGATCGCGTCAAAGGCGTGATGTTCACCGGTT
>NZ_JAOSHO010000211.1 GCF_025917275.1 Pseudomonas agronomica
AGATGTCCCGCTCAACCTTGGAGCTGGATCAAAACCCCACACTCGCCTGCACAAAGAACGTACGCGGCGCACCGACGTAGATACCCGAGTTGTTGTCGCTGGAACGGGTGTAGTACTGGTGATCGAACAGGTTCTTCACCCCGGCGCCGACCTTCAGGTTCGACAATTGCTCGCCAAAGTCGTAACCGGCCCTTACGTTCCAGAGCATGTAGCCAGGCATGTCGCCATACCGGCCATCGGCGTTACCGTCGGTGATGTAGTTGTCGCTGAAGCTGCCGTCAGGATTGACACTGTTGCCGGGTGAGCGCTGCTTGGACTGGGCGAAGCCGTCGAGGTTGTAGGTCCAGCGATTGACGTCGTAGCGCAAGCCCACGGTGGCCACCTGGCGGGAGTAGAACGGCAGGTCGCGGCCCTTGAAGCTCGGGATCTGGCCTTCATACGTCGCACGGGTGTAGGTGAAACCCGCGCTGGCGGTGAGCCCATCAAGGCGCGGGTCGAGCGCGGCCATGTCGTAGTGCACCGACGCTTCCAGGCCCTGGTGCTTGGTGGCGCCCATGTTGGTCCAGCCGACGTCGTTGCTGATGTACTGCAATTCGTCGTCGAAATCGATATAGAACAGCGTCACTTCGCCGCCCCACACGTCATCGTTGTAGCGCGTACCGATCTCGTAGGTCTTGGCCTTTTCCGGGCTCAGGCCATTGGCGGTGTTGTTGCCCTCACCACCCTGGCCCAATTGGAAATACTGCAGGCTGCCAAACGAGGTTTCGTAGTTGGCGAACAGCTTCCAGGCATCGGACAGGTGATACATCACGCTCAAGGCCGGCAGCGGTTCGTTGCTGTCGATGCTGCGGCGCTTTTCCTGCACGGGATTGCCGGCGGTGTCGAGCACCGGGCGGTCGTGCCATCCGGTGCTGATCCTTTCGAAGCGGATGCCGGGGGTGATGGTCCACTTGCCGACGTCGATCTTGTCATCGATGTAGACCGCGTGGGCTTCGGTGCCACCGGTGCGGTCCTGGTAGACGTGGCCATCGGAACCCGGGAGCACCACCGGTTCGTTGTTGCGCAGCGCCAGGCGGCTGGCCTCTTCGTGCATGCCTTCCTTGAGGTAGCGGTAACCGACACTGGCTTCCTGGGTGGTGGGCCCGAAATCAAACACATGGGAAACCCGGGGCTCGATGCCGAAGGTGTAGTACGTGCGCGGGTAGGACACCAGATTGCGCTGGTCCCGGTTAGCGATGGTGCTGCCACGGTAGCTGTCGGAGTAGTAAGTCAGCACCTCGGCCTGGGTGCGATCGCTGATCTCGCGAATCCACTTGAAGGACACGTCCTTGCGCCGGCCGCTGAAGTTGTCCCAGTCGCGGTCGGACTGGTACGGGTCGGCGTCGTACTGGGCCTGGGTCAAACCGCCCGGCATGTCGGCCTTGGCGTCGTAGTAGTGGAAATTCAGCGAGAAGTCATCGACATCGGTCGGTGCCCAATGAGTCTTGAGAATGACGTCGTCGATGTCGTTGTCGTTATTGCTTTTGCGATAGCCGTTGCCGTTGACGCCGGAATACAACAACGCCACGCCCAGGCCGTTGTCAGCGGTGCCGCCGAGGAACGCCGTGTCGATGTGCTTCCAGCCGCCGCGCTGGGACGTTTCCAGGGTGCTGCCGATTTCCCCGGTGGCTTTTTCAGGAATGGCGCGGGTGACAAAGTTGATCACCCCGCCGACGTTCTGCGGCCCATAGCGCACCGACCCGGCGCCGCGTACCACGTCGATGCTGTCCAGGTTGCCCGAGGAAATCGGCGCCATGGACAGTTGCGGTTGGCCGTAGGGCGCAAACGCGGCTGGTACGCCGTCGATCAGCACCGTGGAGCGTGGCGACAGACGCGAGGTGAGGCCGCGCACGCCGACGTTCAGGGAAATATCACTGCCGCCCGTGCCGTTGGCGTCCTGCACTTGCACACCGGGCACGCGACGCAGCACATCGCCGACGTTCATGGCGCCCTGCTCTACCATCGCCTCGCGACGGATCACCGTCCGCGCGCCGGCGTGGTTCTGCACCACTTCGGCATTGGCATCGCCGAGCCAGTCGCCAACCACCTGGATGTCGGTGGTGCCCAGCTCCAGCGGGCCCGCCGTGGGCGCCGGCAGAATGGTCACCGAGCCTTCATCGATCCGGTATTGCAGGCCGCTGCCCCGCAACAGTTGGCTGAGCGCCGCCTCCGGGGACAAGTTGCCTTCCACCGCCGGCGCGCGCTTGCCATCCACCAGTTCCGGATTGAAGAAAACCTGCAACGAGGTCTGCTGGCCCAACTGGCTCAGTGCCTGGTCCAAGGGTTGCGCCTGGATATGGATCGCCGTGGCGACCTGGTCGGCAAAGGCCTGGGGCAACCCGGCGCTGACAGCCAGGCTCAGGGCCAGCGGCAGCCAGCGTGCGGGGAGGCGTTTGTTGTTTTTGGCGGAGGTTTTCACGTCGAACTTGTCCTGTCGAATCGCAATAATACGCGTCTGTTAATGCAAACCAGTTGCAGTTGGACAAGAAGACGAAGAACTCGAAAAAAACCTGAATCTATTTCGAAATTATTTCCTGGCTGCCGTCATCCAGCGTGCGCACGGCCACCGGCAGGATGTTCGGCAAGGCCTTGAGCAGCGCCTCGGGATTGTCCGAACGAAACACGCTGGTCAGGCGCAGGTTGCCCACCGATGCACTGGCAACCCGCAGGGGCTTGGCGCGATAACGGGACACTTCCTCGGCCACTTCACTCAACGGCGCATTGTTGAACACCAGTTTGCCGTTGCGCCATGCGGTGACTTCACCGGCATTGATCGCATACGGCGCCGCGACCTTGCCCCGGGCATCGATCCGGGTACCGAGGCCAGCCGTGAGGTTGACGGGCATGTCGCGCCCCTGGACCCGGACGCTGCCCTGCTCCACCGCCACCCGGGAACCGTCGACATCACGACGCACATCGAAGCGCGTACCGGTGACCGTCACCTGGCCGTTGCCCGCGTCCACGGTGAACGGACGCCCCGTGTCATGCTCAACGCTGAACAGCGCCTCGCCCTCGACCAGTTCCACCCGGCGTTGGTGATGGGCGAACTGGACACGCACGTGGCTACGGCTGTTGAGATCGATCGCCGAACCATCCGGCAAGGCGACATGCCGACGCTCACCCAGCGCGGTGGCAAATTCGCTGCTGTAATCGCTCGCAGCGTCCAGGCCACTGAACAGCCCCAAGCCGACCGCCACCGCGAGCAACCCCGCGGCCACGGCAAAACGCAGCAGCGGCCGGCGCTTCGCACGTTCGGCGGGTCGCTCGCACAACGCTTGCAGACGCTCCTTGGGCAACAGATCCGTTGCGCTCCAGATCCCCTGGAGCAGTTGAATCTCGTCGCGATGGTTAGGGTGTTCGCCCAACCACGCATCGAAACGCTGGCGCTCCTCGACGCCCATGACCGGGTTTTGCAAACGCACGAACCATTGCGCCGCCTCGTCGCGAACCCTGCCCTGCCCGCACGGGCATTCACGGCTATCCATCATGGAAGGATCCTGTGGCTCAGGTGGAAGAATACGACGGGTCATTGTCCTGGCCCGTCCAGGCGATCCCGCAGATGGCGCAGGGTGCGGATCATATACTTTTCCACCATGTTTTTTGACAGCCCCAGGCGTTCGGCGATTTCCGCCTGGGTCAGGCCCTCGATCTTCTGCCAGACGAACACCGTGCGGCAGTTGGCCGGCAGTTCGGCAAGTGCCCGCTCGATGGAGTCCGCCAGTTGGATCGCGTGCATGTAGTGCTCCGGGTCGCTCGCAAGCGATGGGGTGTCGAACGCCACTTCCTCCAGGGCGCCCCGTCGATCTTCACGCCGATAGCCGTCCACCGCAATGTTGCGCGCCGTCTGGTGCAGGTAGGCCCGTGGCTGCTCCACTTGCGCCGAATCGGATTCGAGCACCCGCACGAAGGTGTCGTGGGCCAGGTCCTCGGCCTGCTGTCGATTGCGCAGGCGACGGGTCCAGGTGCCGATCAACTCTTCGTAATGCTCGAAAAAGCCGGGTCTGCGGGGCAGCTTGGGGATCATCGCGGCGCGCTGTGGGGACGGGATGTGAATAGTAATGGTTACTATTAATAGGAAGCAAACGCCGCCCGACCGGCTGGCACCAAAATAAAAGTGTGGGAGCGAGCCTGCTCGCGAAGGCGGACTCACCGTCAATACCATTGTTGACTGACACACCGCTTTCGCGAGCAGGCTCGCTCCCACAGGGCAAGGTCAGAACCGGCACACCGCGGCCGCCCCCGTGTCGGTCGGCATGACATGCTCGGGCGGCACCACGACGACCTCCCCGCCTTGGCGAGTCACGGCGAGGATCAGCTCATCAAGCACATCGGGTGCCTGCTCGTCGCCCGTCTCGTCAATCAGCAGCCGGCCTTTGTCCAGGTCGAGCTGGCCAGGCACCTGGCGCTCCGCCTCCACCAGCAACAGCGCGACACGGCCTTCCAAGGCGGCCTTGGCGATCTCGGCCAGCTTGTCCAGCGCCCGCCCTTGCCCCACCGCGACACCATAGCGATTGAGGCTTTCGACGACGCGGTCGGCGTGGCTGTGGGCCATGAGTTTCGAGCAGTGGACACGCAACTCTTCCACACTGAATCGCGAAGGATCACCCTCGATGCCCTGCGCCAGCACGTTCGGGTTGTGACTGACGGCACGGAACACCGCCTGGTTCTCCGGCAGGGCCACCAAAATCATCGGCAGGCCCGACGGTTGCGAATGGTATTGCAGGATGGCCTTGTCCACGGCGCGGAAGAACCGTTCGCGGTCCAGGTTGATTTCGTCCTGCTTACCGCCGCCGGCGGCCTCATGCATCATCGCATCGCCGCGTTCGCCGCTGCGGCTGAAACCATTGGGAAAGCCCTGCTGGTCACCCGGTGTCAGTTCGTCACCGAGCGCCTCGTTCTGGTTGCGCGGCACCTGTTCGGCCAACTCGATTTTTTCCAACTGTTCCGAGGAGCCTTCATAGAGCCAGACCTCGTTGCGGGTCAGGCAAAGCGCTTGATAACGCTCGGTGGATTGGACCAGTCGCAACAACGGCTTGAGATACGGGTGGCTGTTGACGATAGCGCATTCCTGCAGACGGTGATTCACCGCGATCACTTTGAAATAGTCGCGTGCACCAAACACGGCAATCCCGTCACGGTTGGAATTCCAGAAACCCTGGTCCTCCACCAGCGCCAGGAATGGCTCGAGCAAAGGCGAGCAGTCCATGTCCGGGTGTTGCTGTTCCAGTTGGGTCTGCAGGTCGCGCACCAGGTTCTTGTAGCGGATCGGGTCCTGGCTGCGCTCGGGGAATGTGCGGTGAGTGGGCATGTAAAGCGAAAGGCTCGGCTGTTCGTCGAACGCCAGGAGCTCGGCCAGTACCTGGCGGCTGAAGGGTTGATGAGCGGTCATGATCGTCTCCTTATTCTTTGCCACGAGCCTCTTGGTTTTCGAGGAAGTCTTCTTCCAGCATGGCGTCCACCATTTCCGGTGGCGCCTCATCCACGGGGGCGGTCACGCGTCCCATGGATTCGACGGCGGGGTTCATCTTGCCGGTCTGGTGATCGAGCGCGTGGACCATTTTCTCGGCCGCCCCTTCCACCGCCAATTCCAGGCTTTCGGCCTTGTGACTCACCGACATCGATTGAAGCCCCTGTAAACGGGCCTCGATCTGACAACGCTTGTCAGCGGCACCGCCCTTCTGGGCGTTTTCATCGCTGACATGGATTTCGACGCGCGTCAGTTGATCCTCGAAACGGTGCAGCGCGTCCACCACCGTACTGCCGACCCACTCCTGCAAACGGGCACTGCCTTCGATATGGTTGCTGTTGACTTGAACTTGCATGATCGACTCCTCTAACAAAAGACGGCTTTGGGCCGCCTATGGTGGGTAGAAGAAAAGCTGTCGGGCTTAGTTCCCGGCGCGGGATGACCGGCGTTTGCCGATCAGTGACTGACGCGCCGTCAAACCCACCGCCAGCGTCCCGCACGCAATCAAGGTCCAGCCCAGCGCCTGGCTCCAGGCGGCGAGCACCAACGCCCCCCCGATCAACACGTAATAAAACAGGCCGAACAGCGCCCCGGCCGTGCCCAGGCAGTCCTTGTAATGAACGAGCGCAGCGCCCAGCACGTTGGGGATCGCCATGCCAAAGGCGAGCACAACCAGCAACATCGGCGCAACGAAACTGGCGCTGTCGAGCAGGCCTTGTACAGTCAACCCGCCCGCCAGCAGCACGACCGCCGCCAGGGCTGACAGTTGCTCGCCGTCGTACCCCCGTGCGAGCAGGCGCTTGTTGAGCCAGGCGCCCAGACCGGAACCCAACGCCAGGATCACACCGCTGTAACCGAACAGCGTGGGACTAAAGCCAAGCCGTTCGAATTGGAACGGCGCGAGGTTGTAGTAACTGAACAGCGCGACGTTGAATGTGGCCACCAAGAATGACGAGCGCCAGATCGCCGGGTCCGCCAGCATGCGCCCCAACGTTTTCAACAGCGGCGCTGGAGGAAGAGGGATCGGCAAGGTTTCAGGCAAGG
This sequence comes from Pseudomonas agronomica, assembly GCF_025917275.1. Taxonomy (GTDB): domain Bacteria; phylum Pseudomonadota; class Gammaproteobacteria; order Pseudomonadales; family Pseudomonadaceae; genus Aquipseudomonas; species Aquipseudomonas agronomica. Next base: position 6,551 of record NZ_JAOSHO010000211.1, read on the forward strand.
CACGCACGCACCACAGCAGCAGGAGCAGCGACCAGACCAGCAGCGCTCCCAGCACGCCCTGATACCCCCAAACGCTCACCAGGCTTGCGCCGCTGAACAGGCCAATAGCCGGACTGGCCGCCAGCGCGATGCCAATGGTCGAGAAGACTTGGCCAAGTTCCGCACCCTGGAAGCGATCGCGCAGCACCGTTTGGGTCACCACAGAACCGACGGCAGCTCCGAACGCAGCCAAGGCCTGGAAAGCCAGCAAGGCATTGAAGCTCGACACGTTCAGCGCCAGCACGGTTGCCCCCACGTACAAGGCCAGTCCGGCCAGCATGACGGGCCGACGGCCAACGCGGTCGCAGAGTCGCCCCCATACGACCACCCCCAGGGCAAACCCGAGGAAAAATAGCGACAATAATTGCGCGGCCATCTGCGCGCTGACGGCAAAAACTCGACTGATGTCTGCCAAGGCGGGGCTGTAAAGGGTCTGGGCGATTTGGGGAAACATCACCAAAGCAATCGCCAAAAGAAGAAGAGAACGGGAAGTCATGGGCAGCACTCGCTGGAAGAATGGCGAGCAGTCTATAAACGCAACGGCTGTCGTATTATCTCAAGCCTGACAACTCATCCTTGAAATCGGACAACCTTCATGGCCTGGCTCAACGCCCATGCCCGCTTCGACCCCGACAGCCATAGCGCCCCCGTCGTTGGCATCGCCGCTACCCTGGATCATCACGATTCCGGCTGGCACGACCACCTGCGCGGACAACTGCTTTTCACAGGCCAGGGCTGCACACGCATCATCCTGCAACAACAGCTCTGCTTGCTGCCACCCTCGCGGGCGGCCTGGATTCCACCTGGCACCCTCCATCGCGCAGTGATGCAACAGAGCGTGGAGTATCGATCGATCTACCTGACGGCAGAACTGTGCGTCGACTTGCCTTCGAGAGTCTGCATCATCGAAGTTTCGCCCTTGCTGCGCGCCGTCCTTGAGCCCATCGCCCATGCAGCGTTTGACAGTGCCTGGACGCAAGGCCGCAACGCGCATCTGCTGGGCTTGTGCCTGGCCGAAATTCGCGAAGCGGCGCACCAACCGATGCTTTTGCCGATACCTCGAGACAAGCGCTTGACGCCGCTGCTCCAGACACTGGACCAACTGCCGCCTCCGCTGGCGTTGTTGGAACAGCAGATTGGTGCCAGCGGCCGGACCATCGGACGGATCTTGAGAAGGGAAACCGGCATGAGCTATCAACAGTGGCGCCAGCAATGGCGCCTGATGCGCGCCATTGAACTGCTCGCCACCGGCCGCAGCCTGAGTTACTGCGCCTTCGAACTGGGATTCGCCAGCGACAGTGCCTTCATCGCTTTTTTCAAGCTGATGACCGGGCGCACACCCAAAAACTACCTGGGGTGACGAGACTTGCATCAGGCCTCGGGCATTTTCCGAAAGCCCACCGCCAGCCGGTTCCAACCGTTGATGGCGTTGATCGCCACGGTCAGGTCGACCATTTCCTTGGGCGTGAAGTGCTCGTTCAGCAGTTCGTAGTCGGCGTCGGGCGCGTGGGTCTCGCTCAGGCGCGTCAGGGCTTCGGTCCAGGCCAGCGCGGCGCGCTCACGACCGGTAAAGAACGGTGTCTCGCGCCAGGCGGTCACGGCGTACAGGCGCCGCTCGGTCTCGCCGTCCTTGCGCGCATCGGCGGTGTGCATATCGATGCAATACGCACAGCCATTGATTTGCGAAGAGCGCAGCTTGACCAGTTCGATCAGGGACTTTTCCAGGCCCAATCTAGACACTGCATTCTCCAGGCCCAGCATGGCTTTATAGGCATCAGGGGACGCGGCATAGAAATCGATACGCGGTTGCATAGTGAACTCCTGAACAATTGGATGTAGCGCTACGTTAGCCCTGCACTGGCGCAGGACAAATAGCCAATTGTTGGGAAGTTCGGGTGGCCAATGGAGACCGGGCCTTCCTTGAAATGACGCAAGCTC
>NZ_JAOSHO010000212.1 GCF_025917275.1 Pseudomonas agronomica
ATCGGGGCGGCAGCGCTCCCTAGCGGGCCAGTGCGCGCAAGTCCAGGCGTCCGTCCAGCAACGGTGGACACCAGTAATAGCCCCCGGTGATCGGTCGGCTCATGCGGTACAAGCCATCGGTGATGCCGTCTTCCAGGCCGCTCATGCGGCGCAGTTGCGCCTCGAACGCATCCAGGGAAAAACCGAACGCCAGGAACATCAGGCCAGCGCGATCACCTTCGATCCACGGCATGGAACGGCGCACGACAAAAGCCTCCGGGGCAAAGCTCTCCTGGGCGGTACGCTTGACGTGGGCCGACTCCGGCGCCTCCTCGATTTCTTCGTTGTCGCTCAAGCGCCGGCCCATGATGTTGTCGCGCTCATGGGGTTGCATCGCGGCAAATCCGTCCAGATCGTGCTGCCATTGCTGGATCGCGGCGAAGCTACCCCCGCGCACTCCATCCACGCCCTGGGCCAGGGCGGCGGCAGCGGCCGCTTCATCGTGGGGGTTTTCGGTGCCATCTTCGTAGCCGGTCAGGTCATGGCCGGTCATGTGGCGGAAGGTTTCGTTCATCTGCACCAGGCGCAGGGCCGGTGCCAGCGCCGCTTCGAGGGCGCGACTACGGTGCATCAACTCGCCCCGGTCCTCGCCGTGCAACCAGCACCAGAGCGCATGCTGGGTCGACGGGTTATCCACGCCGACACCGGCCAGCGCGGGAAACGCACGCAGGCCTTCAACCTGAGCCCCCAAAGCCTGCACCAGCGACTCGCCGAAACCGACGACCGCGCGGCCATCCATTTGCAGCAGCAATTTATCGATCGCAGCCGGCAGTGCCTCGACCGATTCCAGGGCAAAAAACAGATGACGAGCCTGAGGCGGAACAGGGGTGGCGAGAATGCCGGGCTGGTAGTAACTCATGGGAACTCCTCTAGAAAGAGTCGCGAGTTTACCCGGCGGCTGCCGCTTTGTGTCGTTTCGCTTGGAGGCTGGTCGCTTCCGGCTACCGGGTGATTTTGTGGGAACCTTCCGTTGAGCTTGTCGGACGGCTCGGAAACGACTCTCGGCACGATGGCACCGGATTGTCGGGCAGCCATAAACCCCCTAGATTGACGTCCCTCAAGTAGGCCAACGAGAGCGGTCCACCATGCAAATTGTCAAATCGATACTCGCCGGGACATTTTTACTGGCCGGCGCGATGCCAGCGGTCTTTGCCCAGGAACGCATTGAAGAGACGGTCAACGCCGTCATTCAGCCCTTGATGAAGCAACAGGACATCTCGGGCATGGCGGTGGCCATTACCCACAACGGCCAACGTCGCTTTTTCAATTATGGCGTCGCCGTGAAGGATACGAAAAAGCCTGTCACCGACCAGACTCTGTTCGAAGTGGGCTCGATCAGCAAGGTGTTCACCACTACGCTCGGCGCCTACGCCCAAGCCCAAGGCACACTGCGACTGTCTGACCCTGCTGGCCGCTACGCCCCCGAACTGAGCGGGACAGCCTTGGAGAACATTCGCCTCCTTGATCTGGCCACCTATACTGCGGGCGGCCTGCCGCTGCAATTTCCAGCGGATTCGGACTATTCCGAACGGATGTTCAGTTACTACAAGGGTTGGAAACCGCTGTATCCCGCCGGTACCCAGCGACTTTATTCGAACCCGAGCATTGGCCTGTTCGGCCATTTGGCGGCGCGCAGCCTGGGCCGTTCGTTTGACGACGTGATGCAGCAGACGTTACTACCCGGATTGGGTCTCAAGCACAGCTACGTGCGGGTTCCCCAAGACCAGTGGAAACGATACGCCCAAGGTTACGCAAAGAACGGCAAAACCGTGCGGGTCGGTCCCGGTGCAATGGATTCCGAGGCCTACGGGATCAAGACCAGTTCATCGGACCTGATTCGCTTCGTCGAAGCCAACCTGCGGCCTGAACACCTGAACGCCGACTTGAAACAGGCCATTGTCACGACCCACACCGCTTTGTACCGGGTCGGAGGGATGCACCAGGGGCTGGGCTGGGAGTTCTACCCCGCCCCGTTCACCCTGGATGACCTGCTCGCCGGCAACACCCAGGAAATGGCCCTGACCTCGAAAAAAATCGAACCGCTTGCCCCATCCGAGCCCGCGTCGAAGGGCGCCTGGATCAACAAGACCGGGTCCACCAGCGGGTTCGGCGGGTATGTGGCATTCATACCTGGGGAGGACATGGGGATCGTGATGCTGGCGAACAAAAACTATCCGAATGAAGAACGGGTGAAGGCCGCGTACAAAATCCTGATGGCATTGGAACAGCAATAAGGTCCGCTGTGGCAAGGGAGCTTGCTCCCTCGCCACAAGGGACGTCGTGGTTATTGGAATCAATCATCCAATGGCTGCGGCGCAGCCGCCGGCTTGGCCGTCTTGCCCGACTTGGCACCTTTCGTATCCTTGGCCGGTGCCGGTTCTGGTGCGGGGGGTGGCGTTGGGGCTGCGGCTTCTTTTTCAGTCGCAGGCAGTTTGTCGACCGTGTCGAACAGTTCCTTCAGCTCGATCGCGCCGGAATGCTCAAGCTTCTTCTCGCCGTCCTTGCCCACCAGGATGATCTTGGTCTGCGCACCGGCCCCCAACTTCAGAGAACGAATCAGTGCCATGGTGCTTTGCGGATCGAGGTCTTTGCCATCCCGTTGGCCTATGGTATTGAGGACGGTGTAGAGCACCATGTTCCGCTCGGAGAAGCCCTGCTTGCCCGCCGGTTCATCCAGGGCTTTTTTAAGGTTGACCCAGGCGGGGTCGACGGTGCTGGGCGCGATGACGATCAAGGGGCGGGTCTTGCCCATCTCCGCCACCAGGGGTGAGTCGCCATCCGCGGCGAACAGGGGGCCGACGAAGGCCAGCAAGGTAGCGAAGGTCAACGACCGAATAAGCATGCGCCTCTCCTTTTGATATTTACGCTGTACTGATTGCACATGGCGGCGATTGTTCCGCGAGAGTCGCCCGTTACCGCGCAGGCCTGCCTTGAAGCTTAGGCCAGCGGCCCCATAGCGCAACCGCGACACAGCGCATTCAGAGGCCGAACGGGAACGTGTCCTCTTCATGCTCCAGTGTGTGCGGCGTCGGCAACGGCGTGACCGCTTCGGTCTGCTCCAGCCACAGCCAGGCGTCGAACTGCTCCGCCAGTACCGCTTCGAAATAATGGCTCTGGCGTTCGGTTTCAGGACGGTAGATTACGCCGATGGCACGTTCGAGCAACGGCTCGGACAACGCCTCCAGCAGTGTTTCGTCAGGCGCCGTTCGCCAGTCGGTCAGCGACGCCCGCACGCCCGCTTGCAAAAATTCCCGCTCCCAACTGCCGGCTAACGCCGGAACCACTGGCTTGATTTTCATCGGCGCGTCCCAGTCATCGGCCGCCGCCACGCTGCCACGGTCAGTGCCCATGCCCAGCAGCACCGCGTCGCGGCCATACGCCATTCGGCACAGCTGTCCGATATTGAACTCGCCTTCCCAGCCCATGCGTGTCGCGGCGGCATTGCCGATGTGGGAGTTATGCGCCCAGACCACCGCTTTCGTCTCGGGCCCGCGATGTTCCAGCAGGCTTTGCAAGGTATCGAACATATGCCGGTCCCGCAGGTTCCAGGAGGACTTGCCGCCGCGATACATGGCGCGGTAATACTGCTCGGCGGCGCGCACCACCCGGGCATTCTGGAGGGCGCTGAAAAAGCCTTCGTCATCCTGGATCAACGGGTCGAGGCGCTCGGCGAGCAACGTGTTGAGCTGCTCGACTACGGCGTCCTCGCAGGTCGCCAGGTTGCCGCGCTCGGTGAAATGACCATACAGCGCCGGGTCGTCGTGCCAGGGTGTCAGGCAGCCGTAGCGGTGCCGGGCATCCCGGGCCAGGTGAGGATGATGCTGGTCGAGGTAATCAAGCACCCCGTCGATGGAATGCCGCAGGCTGTAGACGTCCAGGCCGCGAAATTCCACGCGCCGGGCGTCAGGCTGCCCAAGGTTGTAATCGCGCAGCCAGCGGACGAACGATTGGATGTCCGTGTTGCGCCACATCCAGCTTGGAAACCGCGCGAAAGCCTGCTGTTTCCAGGCCGAGGGCCCGAGATGGCGAACACAGCGGTCGATTTGCCCGGCGTCGGGCCAGTCGGCTTCGACAGCGACAATGCCGAAGCCGTGGTGCTGGATCAGGTGCCGGGTGATGGCGGCGCGGGTGCGGTAGAAGTCGTGGGTGCCATGGCTCGCTTCGCCGATCAACACGACCTTGGCATCGGCGAAGCGATCGAACATCTCGCCAAACGCCGGGCTGTCCTCGGCGGGCAGCGGTTCGGCGTGATGACGCAGGATATCGGCGATGTCGGTGCGCGGTTCGGCGCGACGGCGGCGCAGGCGTTGCAGCAGATCTCTGGCTGGGCTGTTCATGGATCGTGGCCTCATCAGTACCTGGTTTACAGGTATGACTGTGGCTATGGACGCATGACTCCGATCAAATCAGAACGCGAGCTTGAAGCCGATCATCGCCAGCATCACCGCCAGGCAAGGCCGCAGGAGTTCATCGGAAATGCGTCCCGACAAATGGCTCCCCAGGTAGATGCCCGGCAACGAACCGATCAGCAGGAAGCCCAGGATGTGCCAGTCCATGTTCCCCATGCTCGCATGGCCCAGGCCCGCCACCAGGGTCAGTGGCACGGCATGGGCGATTTCAGTGCCCACCAGGCGCTTGGTGACCAGGAACGGATAAAGGATGAACAACGCGACAGTGCCCAGGGCACCAGCACCAATAGAGGTCAACGCGACCATCGTGCCCAGCACCAGGCCAGTGATGACGGTCAATGCGTTGAGCCGCGAGCCGCTGGGGTTGTAGTGGCCGCCGGCGCGGTCGTGGGCGAATTGCAGGAGGCGCTTCTTGAACAGGATCGCGAGGGCAGTGGCAAACAACACGAAGCCCAAGGCTTGCTTGATCACAGCGTTCATGGCATCGGGCGAGCTGTGCAGGCTGCTGAGGAACCACAACGTCAGTCCCACCGCCGGCACGCTGCCCAATGTCAGCCAACCAGTGACGGCCCAATCGATGTTGCGATTTTTTGCATGGACCAGCACGCCGCCAGACTTGGTAATGGCCGCGTACAGCAGGTCCGTACCCACCGCCGTAGCGGGGTTGATACCGAACCATAAAAGTATGGGGGTCATGAGCGATCCGCCACCGACACCGGTCATCCCGACGATGAAACCGACCACCAGGCCCGCTACGACTAAACCGACACTACCGAAATCCATCAAACCCGTCTCAGCGCGACCGCATGAAAAATCTGGCCGCGAGCATAGCGATTTTTCTTATAACCCCCTATATCGATGTGATCTATGTTTATTCCTTTTTTGCCTGGGCTACTGGACCGGCAGAAAATTGAGGAACAACAGGCTCTGGGCGTAATTCAACCCGATGCGCCGGTATCGCTCATCAAGCATCTGCGTCAGCAGGTCCAGGCGCGCTACGATTTTTCCGAACTCAACGGCGAAACTCAAGTTGCTGCCCTCCTCCGAAATTTCATTGGAAAACAGCATCGGCGTGCCGTCCTTGTTCTGGCGCTGCCCCAGCAGCCACGTGGCTTTTTCGATATTGCGCGCGGCGTTGCTGACGAAACGCGGATCGATGGTGTCGGTCATATAGAACTCGAGGCGGTTGCCATGGGCCGTCACCAGCATGCTGCCAATGGCATAGATGAATGCACCGACGCGATCGCCGAGAAACTCCGGGCTCATCGCATAGCTCAGGGCGGCCAGGTCTTTTTTGTTGCCCAGGGCCGGCAAGGGCTGCTGCTGTTCGATGGCTTGGCGAACCTGCTTGACGGCCGTGCGAGCGTCGAGAAAGCCTGACTTGCGCAACTCTTCGGGGTTACGCAGGTAAAGCTTATGCATCAACAGGTACAGGCTCTGCAGGTTGTCGTGCATCGAGAGGGTGGCCATGCGGTCGACGCTGGTCTGCAAGAACTCCTGGGGCCTGGTGTTGCTGAACTGCGTGACCATGTCCTGGCTTTGCTGATGGCTGCACCCGCCGCACAGCAGCAGTAACAGCCCCGCTAACAGCAAGCCACGGCGACGTGGCGCCATCATCACGGAATGTAGAACACCGGCCATCGAATCTCGGTCTGGGCATGGGGAAGCGGTCCGGGGTCGCCGCTTCCTGGCCATGGATAGAGCGGCAAAAACCGCAAAAGTGCGGTGACCGATGCAAAAGCTCACGCCTCGGCGAGCTTCGCTTCGATCAATTAGTATTACTTTTTAATTGATAATTCCCAATTTATAGCTATAAATCCCTTCTCCACCCGTAAATAGAAAGACTACTGAACAGAAAAACCTTCATCGCTGTCCGACCAAGTAACGGACTCGACCACGTTAAAAACAACAACAAAACAACAGGAAAGGAAGGTCACACCATGCTTGAATCCAGACATCTGCTCACGGCCCTCGGAGTTTCTCTGATGATTGCCACCTCTTCCCAGGCCGCCGGTCTGACCAATGAACGCGTTGCGTTCGGCGAGACCAATGACGGTACGCCCGTTGAAAAATACGTGCTTCGCAACAGCAACGGCATGGAGGCTGCCGTCATCACCTATGGCGGGATTCTCCAGTCGCTGATCGTGCCGGACAAAAACGGCATGACCGACGACATCGTGCTCGGCTTCGACGACGTGCAGGGCTACCAGAAGAACGGCACCGTTTACTTCGGCGCAACCATCGGCCGCTTCGGCAATCGCCTGGCGGGCGGCGCCTTCGAGCTGGACGGCAAGCGCTACCAGGTACCGCAGAACGACAAGGACAATTCCTTGCACGGCGGACCGCAAGGCTTCGACAAGCGGGTATGGAAAGCCGAACCCCACAATGGCAAGGATTCGGTCGGCGTGACCCTGACGTATGTGTCGGCGGACGGTGAGATGGGCTTTCCCGGCAACCTGAAGACCGATGTCACCTACAGCCTCAACGACCAGAACGAGTTGCGCATCGACTACAAGGCCACCACCGACAAACCGACCGTGCTGAACCTGACCAACCACAGCTATTTCAACCTGGCAGGTGCGGGCAATGGCGACATTCTCAAGCAAGTCGCGACCTTGCACGCGTCCCGCTACACGCCGGTGACCGCCAAGCTCATTCCCACCGGCGAACTCGCGCCCGTGGCCGGTACGCCGATGGATTTCACCAAGCCCACCGCGATCGGCACTCATATCAAGGCCGACCATCCGCAGTTGAAGTTCGCCGAACCGAAACAAGGTGGGTTCGACTTCAACTGGGTGCTCGACGCCAAGGGTGACGTCGGCAAACTCGCCGCCGACGTCCGGGATCCGAAGTCCGGGCGGCGCCTGCAGCTCTTTACCACTGAACCCGGCGTGCAGTTCTACACCAGCAACTTCCTCGATGGCACGGTCAAGGGCAAGCAAGGCAAGGTCTATCCGCACTGGGGCGCGTTCACCCTGGAGACCCAGCACTTCCCCGACTCGCCGAACCAGCCGGACTTCCCGACCACGCGACTGGATCCGGGCCAGACCTACACCCAGGCCATGGTGCTGAAGTTCTCGGCGGAATAATCCCATCGACCGATCGTTCCCACGCTCTGCGTGGGAACGCCTCCTGTGACGCTCTGCGTCATGCTTTTCGAACCCGGAGCATCCCTCGCTGCATTGCGACGCGAATCAAACCTGAACGCCTGGTCTATTCTGCTGCCACAGGCTTTATCGACCCGCACAACAGGAGATGTGAATGAGAACTCTGGAATTGGCCGGCGTCTGCGTACCGGTAATCGGCCAGGGCACCTGGCGCGTGGGTGAAGAACCGTCCCATCACAAGAAGGAAGTGGCGGCCCTGCGCCTGGGCATCGAGCTGGGCATGACCCTGATCGACACCGCCGAAATGTATGCCGAGGGCGGTGCCGAGCAAGTCGTTGGCGAAGCCATCACCGGCCTGCGCGACCAGGTATTCCTGGTGAGTAAGGTTTATCCCCACAACGCCAGTCGCAAAGGCATTCCGCTCGCCTGCGAACGTAGCCTGCGGCGGCTCGACACCGATTACATCGACCTCTATCTGCTGCACTGGCGCGGCCAATACCCCTTGGAAGAAACCGTCGAGGCATTTGAGCGGCTGCGCGAAGAAGGCAAGATCGGGCGCTGGGGTGTGTCCAACTTTGACGTCGATGACCTTGAGGAGCTGGCCGCGCCTGCCTGCGCCACCAACCAGGTGTTGTACAACCTGCAAGAGCGAGGCATCGAATTCGACCTGCTGCCCTGGAGCCAACGGCAACGCATGCCGATCATGGCTTACTGCCCGGTTGGCCAGGGCGGGCATTTGCTCAAGGATCACACCGTGCAGCAGATCGCCGAGCGCCACCGCGCAACGCCGGCACAGATCGCCCTGGCCTGGCTGTTGCGCCAGGACAATGTGATCGCCATTCCCAAGGCCGTGCAGCCTGAACATGTACGCCAGAATGCCGAAGCGGCGGACCTGCGGCTAGAACCCCAAGATCTGGCGGCGCTGGACTTGGTGTTTCCTCAACCTCAGGGGAAGCAGCGGTTGGCGATG